>CBHTTW010000019.1:0-18698 GCA_966096025.1 uncultured Alphaproteobacteria bacterium
CTTTCAGCAGGACGCGCCAAGACATCGACACCATGGTGGCCAATGCCGCGCTGGAGACCAAGGTGGCGGACAACGCGACCGACCTCAGACAGGCGAAGGCGAAATAATCCGCCAAGGCGGATTATTTCAGCGAGGCGCGACCAGCGCTGAGGATAGTGGACCTGGTTTTTTCTAGAACATCCGCCCGCCATTGGGGACGGCCAGGCTGGGATGCAGCACCACCACCTCGCCGTCCGCGTCCGGCACGCCCAAGGTCAACACTTCCGACATGAAGGGACCGATCTGGCGCGGCGGAAAATTCACCACCGCCACCACCTGTTTGCCGATCAATTCGTCGGGCTTGTAGTGGCGGGTGATCTGGGCGGAAGATTTTTTGGTGCCGATCTCCGCTCCGAAATCGATCACCAGCTTCAAGGCCGGCTTGCGCGCTTCCTTGAAGACTTCGGCCGATACAATCGTCCCGGCCCGGATATCCACTTTGAGGAAATCCGCGAAAGAGATCGTATCGGCCATGATGTTCTCCTAAAGTCGGGGCCTCCCATCCTGTCACAAGACTGGATCCCCTTCCCTCGCGGCTGATCGCCGCTCGCCTGCCGCTCGCTTAAGCTCGCGGCGTTCGCTCCCTCTCGCATGTCCGCAGGACATGCTCGCGCGCAATGCGCGCCGGTCGCTCAAGGGATGACACGCCGCTTTGGCGGCGTGTCAGTTGATCGCCACGCCAGCCGGCGCGGCATCCACCAGCTCGTCGGCGGATGCGGAAAATTCCTGGCCGTTAATGGTCAGGCCGGTCTTGGAAGCGCCGACTTTCACCTGCGCCCCCTCGCCGATCTTGCCTTCCAGGATCATCTGCGCCAGCGGGTCCTGCAAGCGGCGCTGGATTACCCGCTTCAGGGGCCGCGCGCCATAGACCGGGTCGTAACCGGCATTGCCCAGCCAGTGGCGCGCCTTGTCGTCCAGGCTGACCGCGATCTTGCGATCGGCCAGAAGCTTGTCCAGGCGCGCGATCTGGATGTCGACGATCTTATCCATGTCGCCGCGGTTGAGGCGGTGGAACAGGATGATCTCGTCCAGCCGGTTGAGGAATTCCGGACGAAAATGCCCCCGCACCGCCTGCATCACCTGGGCACGGCCCTGCGCGGCATCGCCGCCTTCCACCGAAAGGAATTCGGTGCCCAGATTGGAGGTCAGGATGATCACGGTGTTGCGGAAGTCCACGGTGCGGCCCTGGCCGTCGGTCAGGCGGCCGTCATCCAGCACCTGCAACAGCACATTGAAGACATCGGCATGGGCCTTTTCGACTTCGTCGAACAGGATCACCTGATAGGGACGCCGCCGTACCGCTTCGGTGAGCACGCCGCCCTCCTCATAGCCGACATAGCCCGGCGGTGCGCCGATCAGCCGCGCCACGGCATGCTTTTCCATGAACTCGCTCATGTCGATGCGCACCATGGCGGTGTCGTCGTCGAACAGGAAGGCGGCCAAGGCCTTGGTCAGTTCGGTCTTGCCCACGCCGGTGGGACCCAGGAACAGGAAGGAGCCGATCGGCCGGTTGGGATCCTGCAGGCCGGCGCGGGCGCGGCGCACCGCATTGGAGATGGCGCGCACCGCTTCATGCTGGCCGACCACGCGCTTCTCCAGATCACTTTCCATGTGCAGCAGTTTTTCGCGCTCGCCTTCCAGCATCTTGTCGACCGGAATTCCGGTCCAGCGCGAGACAACGCCCGCGATATGTTCGGCGGTTACCGCTTCGCCCGACAGGGCCGCATCCTTGTTGTCCTCGATCGCCTTAAGCTTGCGTTCCAGGTCGGGGATCACGCCATAGGTCAATTCACCGGCCCGGGCGAAATCGCCCTTGCGCTGGGCCATTTCCACTTCGCTGCGGGCGGTATCCAGCTTTTCCTTGAGCGATTGGACATCGGCGACGGATTTCTTTTCTTCCAGCCATTTGGCGGTCAAGGCGCCGGACTGTTCTTCCAGCCCGCCCAATTCCTTTTCCAGGGCGGTGAGCCGGTCCTTGGAGGCCTTGTCGGATTCCTTCTTCAGGGCCTCGCGCTCGATCTTGAGCTGGATGATGCGGCGGTCCAGTTCGTCCAGGGCTTCGGGCTTGGAATCGATCTGCATGCGCAGACGCGAGCCCGCCTCGTCCATCAAATCGATCGCCTTGTCGGGCAGGAAGCGGTCGGTGATGTAGCGGTTGGACAGGGTGGCCGCCGCGACGATGGCGCTGTCGGTGATGCGCACGCCGTGATGCAGTTCGTATTTCTCCTTGAGGCCGCGCAGGATCGAGATGGTATCCTCGGTCGTGGGCTCGCCCACGAACACGGCCTGGAAGCGCCGCGCCAAAGCGGCGTCCTTTTCGACATATTTGCGATATTCGTCCAGGGTGGTGGCGCCGACGCAATGCAGCTCGCCGCGCGCCAGGGCGGGCTTGAGCAGGTTGGAGGCATCCATGGCGCCGTCGGCCTTGCCGGCGCCGACCAGGGTATGCATCTCGTCGATGAAAAGAATGATCTCGCCGTTGGCGCCGGTGACTTCGCCCAAGACCGATTTCAGCCGTTCCTCGAATTCGCCGCGATACTTGGCGCCCGCGATCAGCGAGCCCATGTCCAGCGCCATCAGCTTCTTGTCGCGCAGGGATTCGGGCACATCGCCATTGACGATGCGCAGCGCCAGGCCTTCGGCGATGGCGGTTTTGCCGACGCCGGGCTCGCCGATCAGGACCGGATTGTTCTTGGTGCGGCGGGAAAGCACCTGGATGGTGCGGCGGATTTCCTCGTCGCGGCCGATCACCGGATCGAGCTTTCCGGTCCGGGCGATCTCGGTGAGATCGCGGGCATATTTCTTGAGCGCGTCATAGGCGTTTTCGGCGGTGGCGCTGTCGGCGGTGCGGCCCTTGCGCAAATTGGCGATGGCGGTGTTCAAGCCTTGCGCCGTGACGCCGGCATCCTTGAGAATTTTCGCCGCTTCCGTGCCGGTCGCCAGCGCCAATGCCAGGAGCAGATATTCGGCGGTGACAAAGGAGTCTCCGGCCTTTTTCGCGGCCTGTTCGGCATTGTCCAGCAAACGCGCGGTGTCCTGGCCGAGATAGACCTGGCCCGATCCGCCCTGCACTTTGGGCAATTTCTTGAGCGCGGCTTCGGTGGCGCTGCGCGCTTGGGTGTCGCGGCCGCCGCCGGCATTGATCAGGCGCGCGGCCAGGCCTTCCTCATCGTCCAGCAGGACTTTGAGCAGATGTTCGGGGGCGAATTGCTGATTGCCCTCGCGCAGGGCCAGATTTTGGGCCGATTGAATGAAGCCGCGGGCCCGCTCGGTGAATTTCTCGATATCCATGCTCTCTCCCGGTCGGCCCCTTTTACGAGTTGGCGGCGGCGGACCTTCAACGGCCCGTTTGGGGCGCCGTTCCTGGCAGGATATGGGAATGCGGAACAGGCCCTACAAGAGCCTAGTCTGCCCAAGCGGTTAACGCCCGGCCTTGCTTTAAATCAAGAAGCCTCGGCCTCTTCGCCCTCTTCCTCGGCGGCCGCTTCGGCCTGGGGATAGGAGGGTGTACCGCCGCCATTCTGCTGCGGCTGGCCGCCCTGCTGCGGCTGCTGGCCGTGCTGGAATTGCGGGTTGCCGCCCTGGGGGTTGCTGCCTTGGGGATTCAGGGCCGCCTGCTGGGCCTGATACTGGGCCTGCTGGGCCGCCGCGGCCGCCATGATGCGGTAGTAATGCTCCGCATGCTGAAGATAATTCTCGGCCATGATGCGGTCGCCGCCGGAATTGGCGTCGCGGGCCAGCTGCAGATACTTCTCATAGACATGGCTGGCCGAGCCGCGGATCTTGATCTCCGGACCGGACGAATCGTAGGTGCGGTTGGGATTGAAGCCGCCGCCGCCATTGTTGCCGCCGCCGCCGCCGCCTCCGCCGCCGCCACCATGTTGCGGCCTGCGGCCGCCTCTACGAGAGCGCTTCACTGATAGTCCTTCCCGGCCGGCGAATGAGCGCAAACGGCGCACATCCCAAAATCCAGCCAAATGGTTCGCTTTAAAGTCCCCTGCCCAGCCGCGTTTTCCCGCGCTACCGGCCCTTTTGCGGGCTCACCATCTGCGGCCCGCACAGGGATCCTCTTCGATCCCTACGCCCCGAACCTAGCCGATGGGGGCGGTTTTTCCAAGGATTTCGTTATGGTTTCCGCAGTATGACGCAGCGGGGAATGCCCGCCAGATCGGGGGCAATTCGCAACAATTCAAGCCCTTTGACCAGGGTTCCTAAAGCGATTTCTTGGCCTGCGCCGATTTCCAGCAGACTGTGGCCGCCCGGCTTCAGCAGGCCCGGCAGCAGTTCGGCCAGCTCGCAAAAGGCCGCAAGACCGTCGCTGCCGCCATCCAGGGCCTGGCGAGGTTCAAACCAGGCCACATCCGGCGCCAGTGATTCGATCTGCGCCGACGGGATATAGGGCGGGTTGGAGAAGACCAGATCGAAGGGGCCTTGGGCCTCTTGCCACGGCGCTTGCCGGATTTGCGCGCGGCTGCCGATCAGGCGCGCGGCATTGGCCTGGGCGTAAGCAAAGGCGGCCGGCGAGGATTCATATCCGGTGCCGGTGGCGCCCGGAAATTCCTTCAGCGCGGCGGTCAGGATGGCGCCGCTGCCGGTGCCCAGATCGGCGATGCGCAGGGGGGCATTGCGGTCCGGCACAAGACGCAGCGCTTCCTCGATCAAGGTTTCGGTATCGGGGCGCGGGATCAGCACGCCGGGGCCGACGTCAAAGTCCAGGCTCCAGAATTCCTTGCGCCCGGTGATATAGGCGAAGGGTTCGCGCCCTGCCCGCCGCGCAATCAGCGCGGCGAAGCGGGCGGATTGTTCCGGGGTTTGGGTTGCGCTCAAAGTCTGGTCGCGGCTGATGCCCAGGACATGCGCCAGAAGCAGCCGCGCATCGGTGCGCGGATTTTCTATCCCCGCCCCGGCCAAGAGCCGCGTCGCTTCATCAAGGGTCACGAATCCGCCGCTTCGAACGCGGCCAGCCGGTCGGCCTGATCCTGGGCCACCAGGGCGTTGACGATCTCGCCCAGCTCGTCGCCGCTGATGATGCGCGCCAGATTGTAGAGCGTCAGGTTGATGCGATGGTCGGTGACCCGCCCTTGCGGGAAATTGTAGGTGCGGATGCGCTCGCTGCGGTCGCCCGAACCCACCATGCTTTTGCGTTCGGCGGCGCGCGCCCCTTCCACCCGTTGGCGCTCGATGTCGTAAAGCTTGGCCTTGAGCAGCTTCATGGCATGGGCCTTGTTCTTGTGCTGGGACTTTTCGGTCTGCTGCGCCACCGCGATGCCGGTCGGCAGGTGGGTGATGCGCACCGCGCTTTCGGTCTTGTTGACATGCTGGCCGCCGGCGCCCTGCGCCCGGTAGACGTCGATGCGCAAGTCCTTGTCGTTGATCTGGATGTCGACATCCTCGGCTTCCGGCAAGACCGCGACGGTGGCGGCGCTGGTATGGATGCGGCCCTGATTTTCGGTGGCGGGGACGCGCTGGACGCGGTGCACGCCGCTTTCGAATTTCAGCCTGGCATAGGCGCCGCGGCCATTGACCTCCAAGGTCGCGTCCTTGATGCCGCCCAGATCGCTTTCGGTGCGGTCCATCACCTCGGTGCGCCAGCCCTGCAGCCCGCAATAGCGCTGATACATTTCCAGCAGGTCGGCCGCGAACAGGGCGGCCTCGTCGCCGCCGGTGCCGGCGCGCACTTCCACAATGGCCGAGGAATCGTCGGCGGCGTCGCGCGGCAACAGCGCGATGCGCAGATCGTGATCCAGGCGTTCCAATGTCTGCTTCAGTTCGGCCCGTTCGGCTTCCGCCAGGGCGCGCATTTCGCTGTCGGTGGCGGGATCGGCGATCATGGCATCGGTATCGTCATAACCCTTTTGCGCGGCACGATAGGCGCGCGCCGTCTCGATCACCGGACTGAGCTCGGCATGCTCGCGGGAGAGTTTGACAAAGGCGTCGCCCGAGGCGCCGGACGCCATCTCGCTTTCGATGGCGGAAAAGCGGTCCAGCAGGCGGTCAAGTTTTGCGGCGGGGATCATGGAAATTCTTTATGCGGCGGCGGACCGGCGCCGCCACGACACGTAATTCAAGGATTGCTTGACGGTTTGAGCATGCGGCAGGGCCGCAATCAAGATGCCGCCCAACAGCGAAATTTCCAGCCACCAAACGGCTTCCTTGGCGACCAGTATCGCGGCGGTGGCGAAGTGGCCCGGCGTGGAATCCGGATCGATCCGGAACGCCAGTTTCAGGATCTTGGCGCCGGCGAAGCCGAACATGTCCGCATACAGGCATGCGACCGTCGCCAGCAGCCCCAGGCCAAGATATTTTTGAACCGGCTGGCCTTTGGAGTCGCGCAGCAGATCGAACAGGCAGGGAATGACGGGTAGCAGGAATATGGCGCGGTAATAGACATTGAATCCGGAAAAGAAGCAGGCCAGCGTCAGGATGGCGCCGCAGGCCATCGCGCCCGCGTTGCGGTCCAACAGGTTCAAGGCGCCAACCGGCTTAGCGAATTTCCGCGCCAAGACAAGCATGGCCGCATAACTCGCGGCGCAGCTCAGGACGGTGATGACAGTCTGGGCCATAAGCGGCAGGCCGAGTTCCTGTTGCAGGCCTTTGCCCAGGAGCCGCGCGCCGAACATCCCAAAGACCAATTCCTTCGGCAGGATCAGCCGCGCGAAATACGCCCACTGCCATATGAAGAGGGCCGCTATTCCCGCCAGCGATGCCCCGGCCAGAATGAGGAATTGTCTTGGCCGCTCTCTCAGGGCTGCGACAAGAAGCACGAAAGGGTAGAATTTGAGGAGCCCGCCTGTCCAAATGGCGCCATAGGCTGCGGCGCGAGCCCACCCCTGCTTTTGCGGCAGATGGAATGCGCCAAGCAGCAGAAAAAATATCAGAACGTCCGGATTGCAACGTTCCAGGGCGAAGAATGTCACGGGCGAGACCATTGCAAGGACCATGACAAGGCATTCCGCGCGGCCCTGAGGCCGGAACATGGAAAACACCAACAGCAGAAAGAGCGTGTCGATCACAAGCGCGGTGGCCACGATGTTTTGGAGCCCGATCCATTCCAATGGCAGGTGCCAAACCAGCGGCGAGTAGTTCGCGGGGGCCCGAAGCATCGGATCGCATGGCATGGCGACCGTCACATCCACGCCTTGCAGGAAGCAGTCCCGCCAGCTGAAAATGGTGGCGATGTCGATAAAGGGTGTCGGAAAATGCGCGTAAGGAGGCCCGGGCAATATAATGGCCACCGGCGTGACATTCTGGAATTGCTCGAGCAGCGCCACCAGGAATGGAGGGCCCCACATCCAGAAGACGGCCCAGGCCGCGTAGTAGGCGACAACGGCCGCCACGAAAGCTGTTCTGTAGGCCGGCGGATTTTCTGAGATTTCCTCCGCGGACGCGGCGGCCGTCATTACTGCGCGGCTTCCAGCTTGCCGCGCGCCGCTTCGATCTCGGCGGCCTTTTTCTCGCAAAGCTCGACGATATGTTCCACCAGGTTGGGATTTTCGATGCGGTAGGAAGGCTCGCCATTGAGGTAGATCTGGCCATGGCCCTTGCCCGCGCCGCCGCCGGTAAAGCCGATATCGGTCTCGCGCGCCTCGCCCGGCCCGTTGACCACACAGCCGATGATGCTGAGCGACATGGGGGTGGAGATGTGCTTGAGCCGGTCTTCCAGGGTCTTGACCGTGTCGATGACGTTAAAGCCCTGCCGCGCGCAGGACGGGCAGGAGACGATATTGACGCCGCGATGGCGCAGGTTGAGGGACTTGAGGATATCGAAGCCGACCCGCACTTCTTCCACCGGATCGGCGGAAAGCGAGACGCGGATGGTGTCGCCGATGCCGCTCCACAAAAGCATGCCCATGCCGATGGAGGATTTGACCGTGCCGGAGATCATGCCGCCCGCCTCGGTGATGCCGACATGCAACGGGCAATCGATCGCTTCCGACAAGGCTTGATAGGCCGCCACCGCCAGGAAGGGGTCGGAGGCCTTCACCGAAATCTTGTATTCGCGGAAATCCAGGTCATCCAGGATCTTGGCGTGGTTGAGCGCCGATTCCACCATCGCTTCGGGACAGGGCTCGCCGTATTTTTCCAACAGGTCGGCTTCCAGCGAACCGGCATTGACGCCGATGCGCATGGAGCAGCCATGGTCCTTGGCCGCCTGCACCACTTCGCGCACCCGTTGGGCGGAACCGATATTGCCGGGATTGATGCGCAGGCAGGCCGCGCCGTTCACCGCCGCCTCGATGGCGCGCTTATAGTGGAAATGAATGTCGGCCACGACGGGAATGGCGGCGGCCCTGGTGATGGCCTTCATCGCCTTGGTGGCGTCCTCGTCGGGACAGGAGACGCGCACGATATCGGCGCCGGCTTCCTCGACCTGACGAATCTGGTCGATGGTGGCGCGGGCGTCCCCGGTGATGGTGTTGGTCATGGTCTGGACGGTGATCGGCGCGTCGCCGCCGACCGGCACCTTGCCGACCATGATCTGGCGCGATTTGCGCCGGTGGATGTCGCGATAAGCGCGGATACTCATTGGTCTTCTACGTCCTTAGCGTCTGATATTGTCGGTCAGCGACTGGGGATCAAGGGACAGCCCGGGGACACCCTCTTGCACGCCCCCTGCCTGACCCAGTTCGGTGCCGTCCAGATCCACCTGAACCGCCGCCCCGTCATCGGTCGCCATGGTCATGCCGGGGATATTGGGCACCCGGTAGCTGTCGCCTGCCTTGAGATCGCGGTTGAGCAAGACGCGGCCATCGGCGCCGCGCACCACAAGATGGGCGTCGGCGCGCATGCGCAAGACCACGCGGGCATTGCGGTTCATCTTGCCCAAAGCCTGGCCGCCGGCCGCCGTCTGAGCCGCAGGCGCTGCCTCCGAAGCGGCGGGCGCAACCTGCGCAGTGGCGGTCGGAGAAGCGGTGGACAAGGGTGTCACTTGAGTCGCCGGTGTCTTGGCGCCGGCCGCGGGCGGCGGCATGGCGGAAGCCTGCTGCTGTGCCGGGTCACTGCTGCTCGCGGGAGGCACGGTGCTGGCTGCGGGTGACGGCACCGCCTCTTGCGGCGGCGCCACCACCGGGGTGGGAGCGGGCGCGGCCGCTTGTTTGGGCTGGTTCAAAACCGGCGGCGGCGGAACGGCCTGGTTGGCATCGTTGCCCGGCGCCAGAAGATGCCAGGCGCCCCAGATCAACAAGATCGCCACCCCGCCCGCGATAAAGCGCCAACCTTGCGGCAGGCGGCGGTCGTCATGCGGCAGCGGCTGAGGCTCACGCGAGGCATCGTCGGCGCGGCCGGCAATATCGCGCTTGAAGCGCTCGACATACTGGGCCGCGTCCAGCCCCAGGTGCCGGGCATAGGAGCGCACGAAGCCGATCGCATAGGTCTTGCCGGGCAGGTCTTCCAGCCGGTCGTTTTCCAACGCTTCCAGATGATCCTTGCGGATCTTGAGCGCGCGGGAAACCTGGGCGATTTCATCGCCGCGCCTCAGCCGCGCCGCGCGCAATTCCTGGCCGACCGTCTCCGCCGCGCCTTCGCTGTCGCCGGAAATCTCGCGCAAATGAATACGGCGGGTATTCAGTGGGTCCATATCCTGCCGCCGTCATTCCTCAGGGGAATTTGTGTGATTTTGGTCATAAAGTTGCACGACTCGCGCGCCAAAATACCCAAAAACCGGGCTTGGCGCGGCTAAATATTTGTGTCGCCTATCATATCCGAACTGGGGTGGCCGGGACAACCGCTGCACTGCAAAAAGTCGGGCTTTCCAGGATTTTGGCCGAAAACCCCTATTTCAGGACGATTCCGCGTTCCGCCGCGAAGGCGAACAGCCGGGTGCGCAAGGAATGGTCGATCCGGCCGCAGAGCCGGTCGACAAAGGCCGTCACTTCGCCCAGATGCATGCTGCGGATCATCATCTTGATGGGACCGATCTGGCCGGGCTGCATGGACAAGGTGCGGATGCCGAGCCCCAGCAGCGCCATGGCGTCCAGGGGGCGTCCGGCCATCTCGCCGCACAAGGAAAGATCGCCGGAATTTTCCGCCGCGCTGTTCACGATCAGCCGGATCAGGGTGAGCGAGGCGGGATTGAGATTGTCATAGCGCTTGGCGACACGCGGATTGGTGCGGTCCACCGCAAAAGCCAGGGACAAAAGATCGTTGGAGCCGATGGAGACGAAATCGGCAGAGCGCATCAGCTGGGGCAGCATGAAGGCCAGGGCCGGGACTTCCAGCATGGCGCCGACCAGCACCTGGGTGGGCCGCACCAGATTGAGCAGACGGGCGCGTTCCAATTCGCGGTCGACCAGGGCGCGGCCGCGGTTGAACTCGTCGACGTCGGAAACCATCGGCAAGAGGATGCGCAAGGTGCGCCCGGCACTGGCGGTCAGAAGCGCGCGCACCTGGTAGCGCAGCAGCGCCGGGCGATCGAGCGCGATGCGAATGGCGCGCCAGCCAAGGGCCGGATTTTCCTCCCGCTCCCAGCGGGCATAGGGCAAGACCTTGTCGCCGCCCAGATCCAGGGTGCGGAACACCACCGGCTTGTCCCCCGCCGCATCCAGAATTTTCTTATAGAAGGCCGACTGATCGGAAAGACGCGGCATGGTCTCGCCGATCATGAATTGCAGCTCGGTGCGGAAAAGGCCGACGCCGTCGGCGCCGGACTGTTCCAGATGCGGCATGTCGAATTCCAGACCGGCATTCATCATCAGCTTGATGGCGACGCCGTCGCGGGTGACGGCGGGCAGATCGCGCACCGCCGCGAACCGCGCCTGGGCCTGGACGCGCAAGGCGCGCTTGTCCTCAAAGGCTTTCATGATCTCGATGGCGGGACGCAAATGGACTTCGCCGATTTCACCGTCCACCGCGATGGTGTCGCCGCCGCGGGCATTGTCGGCGATGCCGGCCAGAGAGGCCACCATGGGAAGTCCCATGGAGCGGGCGACGATGGCGACATGGCTGGTGGAAGCGGCCTCTTCCAGCACCAGCGCCGCAAGCTTGTCGCGGCCATAATCCAGCAACTCGGCCGGACCCATGCCGCGCGCAATCAGCACGGCATTTTGCGGCAGATGCCGGTCGCTGGCCTCTTCGCCCGTCAGATGGCGCAGCAGCCGCCGCGCCAGATCGTCGAAATCATGCGCCCGTTCGCGCAGAATGGGATCGCCCAGGCGCTGCACCCGAAGGCGGGTCTCGTCCTGCACCCGTTCCACCGCCGCTTCCGCCGTCAGGCCGGTGCGCACCGCGTCGCGCATGCGCTGGCGCCAGCCCTGGTCATAGGCGAACAGGCGGTAGGTCTCGATCACCTCGCGCCCCTCGCCCGTCAGGTCGAGTTCGCTGGAGGCCAGCATCTCGTCCACCGACTCGCGCAAGCCGCCAATCGCTTCTTCCAGCCGCTTGAGCTCCACCACCGGATTGTCGGCGATCATGCGCTCCACCCGCACGCGCGGCTCGTGCAGCACCACCCGCCCCACCGCCACGCCCTCCGACAGGCCGTCGCCGACGAATTTGCGCGGCCGGTCGATGCGCAGTTCCGGCTCGTCCAGTTCGGCGACATTGAAGAAGCCGCCCTGGGCCACCACTTCGGCCAGCACCATGGCGACCGTCTGCAGCGCCTCGACTTCCTCCTCGGCATAGATGCGCTCGGCCTTGTTCTGCACCGTGAGCACGCCGAACACCTGGCCGCCGCGCACAATCGGCACACCCAGGAAAGCCTTGAACGGGTCTTCGCCAGTTTCCGGGCGATAGGAGAAGTGCGGGTCGGCGGGCGCGTCGGACAGGTTCACCGCTTCGGCGGTCTCGCTGACCATGCCGACCAGGCCCTCGCCTTCCTTCAGCCTTGTGTTATGGACGGCGGCGCGGTTGAGGCCTTCGGTGGCGAACAGTTCCAGCACCTTGCCGGCGCGGCGCAGATAGATGGAGCAGACTTCCGCCACCATGTTGGAGGCGATGACGGCCACCAGCTTGTCCAGCCGCATCTGGGCGGATGTCTGCTCCGCCATGATTTCGCGCAGGCGGCGAAGAAGAAGGCGTGGGCCGCCACCGGGTGACATCAATGTCCTCTGTTATGAATCAACACCAGTATGTCCATTTTGGTCGATTTTGACCTACCATAAAGGTAAATTCGTCGCACGTCCTTTAAGATCAGTATGAGAAGCCCAAACAATGAATGGCTTGTCGTGGAATACTGGAAGAAAGCTTGCTTCGGTGCTTCTTTGTATGGCCGCAAGTGTGGGCTTGCTGTCTGGAGCGGCTACGATGAGTGGGCTCCTTTCTTCTGACCAACTGGCTCGCGAACGGGAATTTTCTCGGAATTTCCGACAAACAGAGGCGTATGTAGCCGCCTATCAAGCGCGGCAAAGCCGTCTACCAAGTGAGTCCGAGTTGCAGACTTGGGCAGCGGCAAAAGGATTCGGTCTGTTTAATACCAATCTTACTCTCAACGGCTGCATGAACGAGAATTTTGAAAAAGAAAAGAATGACCGTTTTGTTATCAGTTTTTGGCGGGGCGAATGGGATGATTGTTATGCTTCGCCCTCAGGCAGAACGACACTTCTTACATTGAGAGATTGGGGGCTTTATCTTGCGGCCCACTTGTCCGTGAGTGTGGTTCTGGGATTTCTCGCCTGGTTGATTTTCCCTAGGTCAAAGGGCTCGAAGTCCATCAACTACGCTGCATCCAACTCATAGGCGGAATGCAGGGCGCGGACCGCCAGTTCGACATACTCCTCGGCGATCAGGACACTGACCTTGATTTCGGAAGTCGAGATCACTTCGATGTTGATGCCCTTGTCGGCCAGGGTGCGGAACATCAGCTGGGCCACGCCGGGATGGGCGCGCATGCCGATGCCGATGATCGAGACCTTGGCCACGTCGGAGGTATGGGTCACGGCCCGATAGGAGATCTGCTTGGCGTGGGTTTCGATGGCCGCCAGGGCGCGGGTCAGCTCGCCGCGGGTGCAGGTGAAGGTCAAATCGGTGGTCTCGCCGTCTTCGGAGACATTCTGGACGATCATGTCCACATTCACCCCGGCATCGGCCAGCGGCCCGAAAATGGCGGCGGAGACGCCGGGCTTGTCGGGCACCTTGTGCAGGGTGATTTTGGCTTCGTCGCGGCTATAGGCGATGCCGGTGACCGGTTTCTTTTCCACGATATCTTCCTCGTCGCAAAGCAGGGTGCCGCCCACATCGGGCGTAAAAGTTGAAAGCACGCGGGTCGGCACCCGGTGCAGCATGGCGATTTCCACCGAACGCGTCTGCAGGACCTTGGCGCCCAGGGACGCCATTTCCAGCATCTCTTCATAGGCGATCTTGTCCAGGCGGCGCGCTTTGGGAACGATGCGCGGATCGGTGGTATAGACGCCGTCCACGTCGGTATAGATGTCGCAGCGCGCCGCATGGATGCCGGCCGCCACCGCCACCGCGCTGGTGTCGGAGCCGCCGCGCCCCAGGGTCGAGATGCGGGTGCCCGGCGCGACCCCCTGGAAACCCGCCACCACCGCGACCTCGCCGCTTTCGATGGCCTTTTGCATGTCCGTCGCCGGAACGCCTTCGATGCGGGCCGAGCCATGCACGGCACTGGTATTGATCGGCACCTGCCAGCCCAGCCAGGAGCGCGCCTTCACGCCCATGGCGTTGAGGGTGATGGCCAGAAGACCGCTGGTGATCTGTTCGCCGGCGGCGACCACGACGTCATATTCGCGCTGGTCCGGCAGGCCCGGCTGGTTGCTGCCTTCGGGCTTGGCGGCATCGTTGGTCCAGGCCACCAGCTTGTTGGTTTCCCCGGCCATGGCGGAAACCACCACCGCGACCTTATTGCCGCGATCGACCTCCCGCTTCACCAGGGTGGCGACATGGCGGATACGCTCGATGTCGGCCACGGAGGTGCCGCCGAATTTCATCGCAATCGTCGCCACTTGCTGACCCCTTGAACGGGCAATTTGCCCTGCCTGATGCGGCGGCCTATGTAGACGGGGACAGGTTCCCGCTCAACCCTCGAAACAAGATGGCAGATTCCGCATCCATAGACCCTTCGGAAGTGGCCAAATTCTCGGCTTTGGCGGCCCAGTGGTGGGACCCGGCGGGCAAATTTGCCCCCCTGCACAAGTTCAACCCGGTCCGGCTGGCCTTTATCCGGGCCGAGGCCGCGGCCCATTTTGGCCGCGATGCCCGGTCTCTGCGCCCGTTTGAGGGGCTGACCCTGCTGGATATCGGCTGCGGCGGGGGACTGCTCAGCGAACCCATGGCGCGGCTCGGCTTTGCCGTGACCGGGGCCGACGCCTCGGAAAAGAATATCGGCACCGCCAAAGCCCATGCCGCCCAGTCCGGCCTTCAGATCGATTATCGCGCCACGGCGGCGGAACTGCTCCAGGCGCAGGGACTGAGTTTTGACGTGGTCCTGAATATGGAGGTGGTGGAGCATGTCGCCGATGTCGGCTCGTATCTCGCCGCCTGCGCCGCCCTGCTCAAACCGGGCGGACTGACCTTTGTCGCCACCCTGAACAAGACCCTCAAGAGCCTGGCGCTGGCAAAAATCGGCGCCGAATATGTGCTGAACTGGCTGCCGCGCGGCACCCATGACTGGAACCGGTTCATTGCGCCGGAAGAGCTTAAGACAACGCTCGAAGAGTGCGGTCTAACTATTTTGAAAACACAGGGTGTTTCTTTCGATCCGCTCGCTTGGGATTGGCAGCTATCGAATGATGTGGACGTGAACTACATGATCGTGGCGAAACGATAGCCCGACGTTCAATTGCTGGAGTCCGGATCGTGCGGCAGCGGCGCGACATCCAACCCCTCCTCGATCAGCTCTCGTGCTTCCTCCGCCGTGGCCTCGCCATAGATGTGACGCTCGGGCGTCTCGCCGTAATGGATCTTGCGCGCTTCCTCGGCGAACTGGGGACCGACATAGTCGGCATGCTCCTGGACATATTTGCGCAGACCTGTCGCGAACTGGCGCAGTTGAGCCGCCTGGGCGGGGGACGCGGATTTTTTGGTGCCGCTGACCGCCGGCGCCATGATCGCTTTTTCGATTCGCACCGAGTTGCAGGACGGGCAAGCGAGGTGGCCGCCGCGGCATTGCTCGTCGAAGGCGGCACTGCTACGGAACCAGCCGTCGAACTCATGTCCTTTTTCACAGCGAAGCGCGTATGCAATCACAGATTGGCTCCATGCCAGCCCCGCTCTTAAAGGCTGTGCGCTTAGGATGATCGGCGGCGTTGAGAATCGCAAGTCCCCTCTTGGCTGCCGTTAACGGCGTCAAAATGCGCGTTATGAGGGCAATCGAAACCGAGATACGACCTGGCCGCGAAAATTTCCGCGCGTGTTAATTTTCATCGCAGCGACTCGTTAACATCGCGCGCCGAAGCGCACGTGAATCGATTGCGTAAACATCGGGAACTTCGTTCTTCGCCAAGATTGTGCCACAACAATTGGATCAAACTGCCCTCTCGCGTGTTGTTCGATCGAAGCGCGATAAAGCTGGGATCGCCTCGTGATTGATAGTGAACTTCCCGAACCCAACCTGCCCGATCCTGATATCGTCACGATCTGTCTTTACGTCGCAATCACCGCGGAGTCCGAGTCGCGGAAAGCATCCCCGCCATGGCCGCGCCGGCTGAAAAGCCTCACCAAACATTCCCTGGACCGCGTCGCTACCAGGCTGTCGCACCGCCTGCATCTGGACATCTATCATTACGAGACCGCGGCCGGGCTCGGCAGAAATTCCAACCGCGGCGATATCGCGATTCGGATGGCGATCAAGCAGCAGTTGCAAAAGGCCTTCGCGCCTCGTCCCGTCGCCTTCCTGGAAGTGCAATGGGGCGAGCTGACCGGCGACAAGATCGAAGAGATCAATCGCAGCTGCGACATTTTCGTGATCGGCGGCGGCGGTTACATCTTCCTCAATGCCGACGGCTCGGTGGGCCATATGCTGCAAAATGTCGAGGAGCTGGAGAAAATCCACTGCCCGGTTTTTGCTTACGGCATAGGGCTCAACCGGCTGATGCATGAAAAAGTCTGTCCGGTGGACGGCCTGCCGGAAAATGCCCGCCAAAAGATCCGTTATCTGAGCAAGAAATGCGAACTGATCAGTGTCCGGGATTCCGAAACCGCAAGGCTGTTCGAACTTTATGCGGGCAAACTGGTGGCGCTGACCGGCGATCCGGTTTTATCCTATGCGGCCGGGGCGCAAGCGGTGCCGGCCCGCGCCGGCACCCCGCCGGTCATCGGCATCAACCTGGCCGCGCATGGCTGGCGGGCGCTGGCGATGCTCAAGCCCCTGCTGCCGACGGTCATCTCTTTTCTGAAGGGCCTTCAGCGCAGCCATGGCTGTGAGCTGCTGTATCTGCAGCACCACGATTTGGAACGCCCGGTGATCGATTTCCTGCGCGACGAAAAGCTGGCTTTCGAACTGGTCAGCGGCCGGCCCGACGAATTGGCGAACGGATATGCCGAAACGGATTTCGTGGTGTGCCAGATGCTGCATTCCTGCATCTTCGCCGCGGCGGCGGGAAAGCCGTTCCTCAATATCGCCTATGATCAGAAAAGCGTCGCCTTCGGCAAGTTGCTGGGGGTCCCGGAAAGCTGCCTGGCGCATGGCGATGCCGATCTGGCGACGCTGGAGCGAAGTTTTGCCTCTCTCTTTCAAAACCGCGCCGGGCTGAGCGTGCGGTTGGAGGCGCGCAAGAAGGTCTTGCGCCTGTCCCAGAACCGGTTTGCCGAACAACTGGCCGAGGAAACCGAGCGCCTGGAATCGCAATATGATTTCCTGGGCAAGGACGCCCAGCCCGGCGACCTCTCTTATATCTCAGAGACCGGCATAGGGGCGGTCGTGCAGCAGGCTGGGAATGCGGGCTCGCGCCTGCACTGACAGGTCCGGATCGATCTGCGCCACGATCACGCCGGGATCGGCCCCCGCCTCCGCCAAAATCTCACCCCAGGGCGAGACGATCAGGCTGTGGCCATAGGTCTTGCGGCCATTGGCGTGCAGCCCGCCCTGCGCCGGGGCGATCACATAGGCGCCATTCTCGATCGCGCGCGCCCTGAGCAGTACATGCCAGTGCGCCTGCCCCGTCGGCACCGTGAACGCCGAAGGAACGGCGAACAGGAATGCGCCGTTTTGCGCCAGGCGGCGGTAAAGATGCGGGAAGCGGACATCGTAACAGATGCTCAATCCGAGCACGCCCAGCGGCGTGTTTGCCAGAACCGCTTCGCCGCCGCCTTCGACCGTGTCGGACTCCCGGTATGCCTCGCCCGATGCCAGGGTCACGTCGAACAAGTGCAGCTTGCTGTAGCGGGCGGCGATGCCGCCATCCGGCGCGAAGAGGAAGGAGCGGTTGGCGGTTTTTGTATCGCTGACCTTGATTGCCAGCGAGCCGATCAGCAGCCAAATCTTCAATTCCCTGGCCAGATCGGAAAAGACCGGCAAGGCGGGATCATGGGCCTCGTCATAAGAATGGGCCAGCTTGGCGCCGCCATCGGGCGCCATCAGGGTGGTATTTTCCGGGGTGGCGATAAAGGACGCGCCCTGGCTCGCCGCCTCTCGCACCAGCCGGACCGTGTCCCGGATATTCTCCGCGACATCGTCGCTGGACCGCAGCTGAACGCAGGCTGCCTTGAAGACTGTCATTACGGGATGAGCTTAAGCTTGGCCTTGATCTTGTCCAGCCCGGCCATGGCGCATTCATCGTCATGGCCGTCCGGCGTGCCGGAGACACTGAGGGTGCCCACCAGTTGATCGCCCATCATAATGGGATTGCCGCCGGGGCGCGCCGCCACGATCAGCGGATTGGCGGCAAGTTCGGCCTTGAAGGCGACGTCGGTCTTGACCCGTTCCACCGCATCCGAGGAACGCATTTTGTATTTCACCACCAGCTGCGCCTTGCCCATGGCGATGCGCTGGGTGATCTGCGCCCCGTTGTCGTTGGAAATCAGCGCGATCGGCACCGCTTCGCTATCGGTCACCAGGGTGGTGACGCGGTAATTCTTGGGCAGCTTGGCGCAATAGGCGTTGGCCGCCATGGCCGCTTCCACCGCCAGATCGGTGGTGATGCCAATCGCGCGATGCGGCCGCGGGCCGGTGATATCGGCCGGCGGCGGCGCCATGGTGGGAGAAAGATCCTGCCCGGATGCCGGTATGGTCAGCGCCAGAATGGCAAGACCGGACAGGATATTTTTCAGACGGAACACGCTTTACTGTACGCGGCTCTGGATCTTGGCGAGGCCGGCGCGGGCGCAGACTTCGTCCTTGTCGCCGCCGGGCGCGCCGGAAACCGAGAAGAAGCCGACCCGGTTGGCGCCGGCCATGATCGGGATCGCACCCTGGCGGGCGGTCTCGATCAGCGGATTGGCGGCGATCTCGGCCTTGAAGGCGGCATCGGCATTGGCCTTGGCCGCGACTTCGCCGCTGGTCATATTGTATTTCAGCACCGCCTGGATCTTGGTCATGGCGATGCGCTGGGTGATGGCGCGGGCGCCGTCATTGGAGATGATCACGATGGGAACGCCGGCGGAGTCGGCGATCATGCTGGTGGTCTGATAGGTGTTGCCCAGGCAGACGCGGTTGGCTTCGACCGCCGCTTCGATGGCGAGCGCGGTGGGAATACCCTTGGCGCGTTCCGGACGCGGCAGCTTCATTTCTTCCGGTGTCGGCGCCGACGCGATGTGGGCGCGGGATTGGC
>CBHTTW010000020.1:0-18190 GCA_966096025.1 uncultured Alphaproteobacteria bacterium
GGAAACGGTTTCGACTTTTGCTTTGGCGGCAGTTGCCATGGATTTCTCCCTCTTTGGCGAATCAACGATGAGCCCGATTTTACGGCATTTCTCGCAAGATAAAGGGGGGCGAGGTCAAAAAAGCGCTAGAAATTGGGGCTTTTTTGCACACCGCTGTGGAAAAGCCCGAAAATGCGGGCTTTTCAAGCATGTGCAGCGCACTGCTGAAAGCAAAGGAGCGACCGGCAACCCGAAGCGAAGCGAAGGGCCTGCCGGCGCGACCATAGAAAAAGGCCGCGCGAGATGTCCCGCGCGGCCCGATTCTATCGATATTTCTCGCGACTTTAGGCGGCGGCTTCCGGGCCGGCATTCTCGGTACGCTCGCTGATGCGGGCAGACTTGCCGGTGCGGCCGCGCAGATAATAGAGCTTGGCGCGGCGCACCTTGCCCTTGCGCACCACCACCACCGAGTCGACCAGCGGCGAATAGATCGGGAAGACGCGCTCGACGCCTTCGCCATAGGACAGCTTGCGCACCGTGAAGGCCTCGTTCAGGCCGGCGCCCTGGCGGGCGATGCACACGCCTTCGAAGGCCTGGATGCGCTCGCGGGTTTTGTTCTGCTTGGTCTTTTCGTCAAAGGTGACGTCCACCACCTTGACGTTGACCTTGAGGGTGTCGCCCGGACGGAAATCGGGCAGCGCCTTGGCCCTGAGCGAGCTCATCTGCTCGGCTTCGAGCTGCTGCAAAAGGTTCATTTTCTTCAGTCTCCGTGCGGGAAAAGCGGTATTTGAGCCGGCGCGTATAGCCTAGCCCTTGTCTTTTTCATAGAGGGTCCAGAGGTCGGGTCTGAGACGCCTGGTCAGGCTTTGTGCCTCTCTTTGGCGGAATTTGGCGATTTCCAAATGATTCCCGCTGGTTAACACATCAGGAATGGGCCGGCCTTCGAAGCTCTGGGGGCGGGTAAAATGCGGATATTCCAGCAGCCCCGCGGCGAAGCTTTCGTCGGTCGTGGAAGCATGGTCCCCCAACACACCGGGGATCAGGCGCACGCAAGCCTCGATCAGGGCCATGGCCGGAATTTCGCCCCCCGCCAGGACAAAGTCGCCCAGGCTGATTTCTTCGATTGTGCGCGCCTCGATCACCCGTTGGTCCAGGCCTTCAAAGCGGCCGCAAAGCAGGATGGCGCCAGGCCCCGCCGCCAGTTCGCGCACCCGTGCCTGGTCCAGTCTTTTGCCGCGCGGCGACAGATAGATCAGGGGTCGATCCTTGCGCTCGACGGCGTCGATGGCGGCTGCCGCCACATCGGCGCGCATCACCATGCCGGGACCGCCGCCGGCGGGGCTGTCGTCCACCGTGCGGTGTTTGCCCAGCCCGTGCTCGCGGATGTCGCGCACCTCAAGCCGCCAAAGAGTCTTCGCCAGCGCCTTGCCCAGCAGCGAAAGGCCCAATGGCCCGGGAAACATTTCGGGGAAAAGGGTGAGGACGGTGGCGTGCCAGCTATTCGACATGATTGTCTTCATCGTCTTCGGGCACAGCCACGATGATAAATCCGTCCGCGACGTTGATCACCGGCACGGTCTCTTTGGTGAAAGCCAGATGCACGCTGTCGCCGTCACTGCGGGCGAACTCCAGCACATCGCTGGCGCCGAAATTGTGCAGGGCGATCACCTTGCCCAGCACCCGGCCCTCGCTGTCGCGCACTTCCAGCCCGATCAGGTCGGCGTGATAGAATTCTTCGTCCGCCGGCTCGGGCAGTGCGCCGCGCTCGACAAACAGCTCCGTGCCTTTCAGCGCTTCGGCCTGATCGCGGTCGCTGATGCCCTCAAACGCAATCACCGCCTCGCCCTCTTTGGCGGGGCGAAAGGCGGTGATCCTCAGTTTGAGTCCGGTCTTGGTGTGCAAGACGCCATAACGCGGCAAGGCGTCGGGCGCGGCGGTGAAGAGCTTGGCCTTCACCTCGCCCTTCAGGCCTTGCGCGCCGATGACGGCGGCCAGAAGAACGTCCTGCGCCAAGCGTTAGGCGGCCTCGGCAGCCTTGGCCGCCGCGGCCGCACGTTCCTGCGCCTTCTTCTTGGGCTGGGACTTTTGCGGATTGTTGTGGACGCGGGCCTTCACCAGGCCGGCCTTGGCCAGCCACTTGTGGACGCGGTCTGACGCCACCGCGCCCTTGCCGATCCAGGCCTTGGCGGCTTCCAGGTCCAGCTTGATGCGGTCGGCATAATCCGACGGCAGCAGCGGATTGTAGAAGCCGATCTTCTGGATGAAACGGCCGTCGCGCGGATTGCGGCTGTCGGCGATGACGATGTTGTAGTGCGGGCGTTTCTTGGTGCCGCCGCGGGCAAGACGAATGCGAAGAGCCATGTTGTTCTTTCCTTGCAGTTAAAGAGTTAAATTTAAGACGCTATCTACCGCCGTCCCGGAAACATTCCGGGCGGCAATCCACCGGGCATTCCGCCCATGCCGGGCATCATCGGCATGCGGCCGCCTTTGCCCATTTTCTTCATCATGTCCGCCATCTGGCGATGCATTTTGAGGAGTTTGTTGACTTCGCTGACTTCGACACCGGCGCCGGCGGCGATGCGCTTCCTGCGCGAGCCGTTGATCAGGTCCGGATCGCTGCGTTCGGACTTGGTCATCGACTGGATGATGGCTTCCTGGCGGGTGAGGATCTTGTCGTCCAGCCCCGCCGCGTCCAGCTGATCCTTGATCTTGCCCACCCCGGGCAGCATGCCCAAGACGCCCTTCATGCCGCCCAGCTTTTTCATCTGGTTCAATTGGGCCTTCAGGTCGTTCATGTCGAACTGACCTTTTTTGATTTTGGCGGCGATCTTCTCCGCCTCTTCCTTGTCCAGCGTCTCGCTGGCCTTCTCGACCAGGGACACGACATCGCCCATGTCCAGGATACGGCTGGCGACGCGGGCGGGATGGAAAGCCTCCAGTGCATCCAGCTTTTCGCCGGCGCCCAGGAATTTGATCGGCGCGCCGGTGACGCTGCGCATGGAAAGGGCGGCGCCGCCGCGGCCATCGCCATCGACGCGGGTCAGGATGATGCCGGTGACGGCGACGCGGTCGTGGAAGGATTTGGCGATATTGACTGCGTCCTGGCCGGTCAGCGCATCGGCGACCAACAGGGTTTCATGCGGATTGACCAGCGCCTTGACGGATGCGACTTCGGCCATCAGCTGTTCATCGACATGCTGGCGGCCGGCGGTATCCAGAATGACGGCGTCATAGCCGCCCACTTTCGCGCTCGCCATGGCGCGCTTGGCGATATCCAGCGGTCCTTGTCCGGCGATGATCGGCAAGGTGGCGATGCCCGCCTGCTCGCCCAACACCCGCAACTGTTCCATGGCGGCGGGGCGGGTGGTGTCCAGCGACGCCATCAGCACGCGCTTCTTTTCCTTGGTCTGAAGCAACAGGCCCAGCTTGGCGCTGGTGGTGGTCTTGCCCGAACCTTGCAGACCGACCATCAGGATCGGGGCGGGCGGCGAGCCGATGGAGAGCGCGGCATTTTCCTGGCCCAAAGTCTCGACCAGAACGTCATGGACGATCTTGATCACCTGCTGGCCGGGGGTGACCGAACGGATGACGTTTTCGCCGATGGCGCGCGGGCGCGCCTTTTCGATGAAGTCCTTGACCACCGACAAAGCCACATCCGCCTCGATCAGGGCGGTGCGGACTTCGGCCAAGGCGGCATCGACATCGGCTTCGGTCAGGGCGCCACGGCCGCGAAGCTTGTCAAAGACCCCCGTCAGGCGGGATTGTAAGGACTCAAACAATCAATAACTCCAAGCGGTTATGCCCCAGGGGGCGCACCTGCGCTGCCTGGGGTCGATCCCCCGCGCCGGGCGGGGGACCGGAAAACCTTGGGTTTTCCGGGAAACGGGGCGGGTTTTAGGCCCGGCCAGCCGGGCTGTCAAACCAAGGCCGGCGGCCCGCCGGGGCTAATGACCTTTAACGTACCAACTCCGCATTGGCGCCCCCCTGCGGGCCGGGCGTACACTTAGGCCGGGCGTACCCGAAGGGTGTTTTTTGCTGACAGTGTCACCACACGATTATCAGGACGATCTTGATGCCATCGCCGCGATTCCGGCGGTGCCCTCCATTCTGGAAGTAATTTGCCGCACCACCGGCATGGGCTTTGCCGCCATTGCCCGGGTCAGCGAACAGCGCTGGATCTGCTGCGCGGTCAAGGACGACATCGCCTTCGGCCTGAAGCCCGGCGGGGAGCTGGAGCTGGAAACCACCATCTGCAACGAGATCCGCGCCAGCCGCGAACGGGTGGTGATCGACCATGTCGCGCAAAACCCCCGTTTCCGCGACCACCACACGCCCAGGCGCTACGGCTTTCAGAGCTACATCTCCCAGCCCATCATCCTGCCCGATGGCAGCTTTTTCGGCACCCTCTGCGCCATCGATCCCAATCCCAATGCGCTGAGCAAACAAACCGTGCTGGGCATGTTCCAATCCTTCGCCGATCTGATCGCCTTTTATCTCGACACCCATTTCAAGCTGGTGGCAAGCGAGAAGGAGAATGCGCGGCTGCACGAACAATTCCGCGCTGGCCTGGGCCACGACCTGCGCAACACCCTGGCGGCCATGGAAGCGGGCACCAGGCTGCTGCAGAAAAGCGCGCTGGATTCCAGGAGCGCGCTGATCGTCACCGAAATGCAGAGCAGCGCCCAGAAACTGTCGCGCCAGATCGCCGACGCCATGCGGCCCCATCAAGGTTGACAGAAACCGCTTATCCCGAGCACAGGCCCGCCTCCCCTGCGCGTGCGTAAGCGCGCAGGCGGGGGAGGTGGCCGTAGCAGCGCTTGCGATGCGAAGGGTGAGGTTGGCGGCCAAGCCAACCGAACGCCGAGCAACCCCCAGGGTTGCGAAGGCCGGATCGGAGGGGGCATGCTTAAAAAAATTTACGGAGGGAAGCATGACCGAACTCAATCGCCGCCTGATGCTGGCGGGCGCCGCCGCCACGGTGCCGGGCCTGGCACTGGCGCAGGAAAAGCCCCAATTCGGCACCCCGCTGTCGGTCATCACCAATCCGGCCCGCGATTTTGGGCCGGGTGCGCCGCCGCCCTCCTCGCCCGATCCCGACATCATCCGCGTCGATCCCAGCTTCGGCGGCCTTTTGATCGGACAGGAAACCATCCGCCGCGTCGCCACCGGCTTTCATTTCCTGGAAGGCCCGGCCTGGTCCTCGGTCGGGCTCTACACGATTTTCAGCGACGTCAAGAACGACACGCTCTACCGCTATCTGTGGGAGACCGGCCAGGTTTCGGTCATGCGCCGGCCGTCTTTCTCCACCAACGGCAATGCTTTCGATTTCCAGGGCCGCCAGCTTTCCACCCAGGATTATTTCCGCCGGGTGGTGCGCTGGGAATTGGATGGTTCGATGAGCATCGTGGCCGACAGTTTCGACGGCAAGCCGCTCAACTCGCCCAACGACCTGGCGCCGCACAAGGACGGCAGTGTGTGGTTCAGCGATCCGCAATATGGCGGCAACCTGGCCGAGGGTCATCCCGATGACGGCGACGGCCCCACCAATCCCGGCGGCTTGCGCGATCCCCGGATCGGTCACAGCGGCGTGGGCTTGATCGGCGGCATGCACCAGACCTTGCCGATGAACATCTACCGCGTCGATCCCAGCGGCAAGATCGAGATCGCAATACCGTTCGAGACCGGGCTTGGTCCCAACGGCCTGTGCTTTTCGCCCGACTACACCAAGATCTACGCCATTCGCGGCGGGCGGATTTTCGTCGGCGACATCCAGGGCCGAAAAGTCGCCAATCTGCGCCTGTTCACCGACTGCATGGTGGACGGAGTGCGCTGCGGCCCCGACGGCATGCGCGCCGACAAGGCCGGTAACATCTGGTCCAGCTCGTCCGCGCCCTTGGGCTATTGCGGCGTCACGGTGTGGAATCCGGCCGGCAAGCTGATCGGCCGCATCCGGTTGCCGGAAGGCTGCGCCAATGTCTGTTTCGGCGGGCCCAAACGTGACCATCTGTTCATGACCGCGACCCAGTCGCTTTACCTGCTTCGGGAAAACATTCACGGCGCGACCCCCGGCTGAAAGCCACGCGACGCGCCGATGGGGTGAGGAGCGGTTTGCGGTAGCAAACAAAACGGTGCTGTGGACCGTTTTGAGCGACGAACGCCCTGAGCGTAAGCGAAAGGCCGGCATCACCGGGCTGAGTAGATTGACAGTCCGCCCGTAGCAGGTTCCCCTTCTCCCAGAACAACAATCTGGGAGGACTTCCATGACATTCGATCTGACGCGCCGCACCATGCTTGCCGGCGCGGCCATTGCCGCGCCGACCGCGGCCCTGGCGCAAGCCAAGGCGCAGCTGGCGCCGTTGACCTCGATCATGACCGGGCGCACCTACGGCCCCGGCGCCCCGCCCGTGGCCTATCCCGATCCTGACATCCTCATTACTTCGCCCGAGGGCGGCAAAGTCTTTATCGGCCATTCCAACATCCGGCGCGTGGGCACCGGCATGATTTGGGCGGAAGGGCCGGCCTGGAGCAATCAGGGCCAATATGTGGTGTGGAGCGACGTGACAGCCGATGTGCAGTATCGCTACATCTGGGAGACCGGCGAGATCACGCCGTTCCGCAAACCCACCTACAATTCCAACGGCAACACTTTCGACTATCAGGGCCGCCAGATTTCGGCGCAGCACTTCCTGCGCCGGGTGGTGCGCTTCGAGCATGACGGCACCCTGACCGTCATCGCCGACAGTTATAATGGCCAGCCGCTCAACTCCCCCAACGACATCGCCGTGCACAAGGACGGCTCGATCTGGTTCACCGATCCTTACTATGGCGGCCAGCTGTCCGAGGGCCATCCCGACGAAGGGCCCGGCCCGTTCACCGACGGTGTCGCCAACGGCAATATCGGCAACGGCATGCTGGGGATTGTCGGCGCCAAGAAACAGGTGCGCCCGCCCTCGGTCTATCGCGTCGATCCGTCGGGGCGCATCGATGTGGTGCTGGAAGGCAAGGCCGGCCTGGTGGCCAACGGCATCGCCTTCTCGCCCGACCACAGCAAGGTCTATCTCTGCTGGGGCCAGAGCCTCTCGGTCGCCGACGTCCAGGGCGGCAAGATCGCCAATCTGCGCGAGTTCACCGACTGCATGGTGGACGGCGTCAAATGCGGCCCTGACGGCCATCGCGTGGACGCCTATGGCAATGTCTGGTCGGGCTCGACCGCGCCCCTGGGCTATTGCGGCGTCACGGTGTGGAACCCGCAAGGCAAGCTGATCGGCCGCATCCGCCTGCCGGAAGTCTGCGCCAATGTCTGCTTCTGCGGCCCCAAGCGGGACCATCTGTTCATGGCGGGGTCCCAGTCGGCCTATCTGCTGCATGTGGGGGTCCAAGGGGCCGCAATAGGGTGAGACGTGTCCGGCGGCGCCTAGCGGCAGCGTAGCGGCGCGGGCAAATCGATCCAGTGGATCGATTTGAGCGTCGAACGCCGCGAGCTTGGGCGAGCGGCGGGTGGAGGCAGAATAGGCGCCGAAAAGGCCCTTTTGGGACATTCCCCCTAGGGCTGGATAGGGCGCAGGACAGGCATACCGGATCCTCCGTTTACGGACCTATGCCAGGGCCTTAAGGTGGGGGCAGAAGTTCCCACCCGAAAGTTCCGCCATGCCCAAATTGCCCGATATGTCCGCCGCCTCGGTCAAAAGCCGCGAGGCCCTGACCAAGATCTACAAGGCCTCCAAGCCCAAGGAGGCACCCGCGGCGCCGCCCAAGCCCCGGGTCGCCAAAGGCCGATAAGACAAAAGCCCGCCAGGAATGGCGGGCTTTTTCTTTGGGCAGGCCTACGACTTCAGACCCAACTTCTGCGCCAGGTAGACAAAGGACAGACCCCACATCTCGGCTGATTGCCGGTGATCGGCGGCGGCGGCATGACCGCCGTCGGTGTTTTCGTAGAACAGCACCTCATGGCCCTGGGCCATCATCTTGGCCGCCATCTTGCGCGCATGCACAGGCGAGACACGGTCGTCACTGGTGGCGGTGACAAAAAACACCGGCGGATATTTTCCGCCCGCTTTCACATTCTGGTACGGCGAATAGGTGAGGATGTAATCGCGCTCGGCCGGAATGGCCGGATCGCCATATTCCCCGATCCAGCTCGCCCCGGCGCCGATATGGGTGAAGGCGATCATGTCGATCAGCGGCACCTGGCACACCACCGCGCCAAATAGCTCGGGCCGTTGCACCATCACGGTCGACACCAGCAGCCCGCCATTGGAGCCGCCCATGATGCCCAGTTGTTTGGGCGTGGTCAGGCCGCGCCGCGCCAGGTCCGCCGCCACCGCTTCGAAATCGTCATAGGCGCGCTGGCGGTTGGTCTTGAGCGCCGCGTCATGCCAGGCGGGCCCGAACTCGCCGCCGCCGCGGATATTGGCCACGACATAGATGCCGCCATGGGTCAGCCACAGCCGGCCGAAATTGGCGCTGTAGCCCGGGGTGAGTGAAATCTCGAACCCGCCATAGCCATATAGAACCGTCGGCGCGGGGCCATTGAGGTTTTTGGGCCGGGTCACGAAATAGGGAATTTTGGTGCCGTCCTTGCTGGTGGCTTGGAACTGTTCGGTGACCAGGCCGGACGCATCAAAGCGCGCCGGCAAAGACTTGATGGCTTTGGGCGCATCATTGCCGCCGTCGAAATAAAGCGTGGTGGGCGTCACATAATTCTGGAAGCTGAACATCGCCTCGGGCCCGAAATCATTGGCCGAAACAATGTCCGCCGAGCCTTGCCCCGGCAGGTTCAGCACCTTGTCGCGCCAATTGTCGCCGTCGGCGGTGAAAACATGCACCGACCCGATCACATTGTCGGTAATGGCGGCATAAATCTTGTCGCGCCCCGTGCCCACGCTTTCGATCGATTGGCGCTGGGTCGGCGCGAAGATCACTTGTGGCTTAGCATTGTCGCGAAACGCCACCAGCGCGCCCTTGGGCAGGCTGGCGCCGTCGCTCTCGAAAGGTTGGCGCAGGGTCGCGATCCAGGCCCCGTTGAAGAAGCCTTTGACGTCGGCGGAACGCGGCATGGCCAGTTTGCGCACGCCGTCTTTTTCCAGCACGAAATAGTCGCTTTCGAAAAAGCTCACGGCGCGCACCACCAACCCGGTATTGCCCTGTTTGGTGTGGAAGGTGGCGGGCGCCGAGGCGACGTCGCTGGTTTCGCCTTCATAGAGGGTCTTGGCGGAAGCCAGCGCCTGGCCGCGCCGCCATAGCTTGACAATACGGGCATAGCCGGAGGTGGTTTCGCCGTCCTTGGCGGTGGCGAACAGCACCGTGTCGTCGTCCAGATAGGCGGTATCGCTCTTGGCCTCGGGCAGGACAAAGCCGTCATTGGCCAGGTTTTTGGCCTTCAGGTCATATTCGCGGATCGCCACGGCATCGCCGCCGCCGCGCGACAGGCGGATAAGGCAGCGCGTCTCGCCGGGCGAACATTCCGAGCCCTTGAACACCCAATTCTCTTTTTCCGTTTTCGCCAGCGCGTCCACATCCAGCAGCAGCTCCCAATTGGGCGCGGGATTTTGGTAATCGGCGATGGGCGTACGGCGCCAAATGCCCTTGGGATTTTTGGCGTCCTGCCAGAAATTATAGACAAAGCCGTGACGCAGGCTGCCCATGGGAATGCGGTCGGTGGCGTCCAGCACTTCCAGAATGGAATCATAATTCTTTTGGTAGCGCGGATCGGCCTTGAGCGGGCCCAGCGATTTGGCGTTCTGCTCTTTCACCCAGGCGAGCTGTTTTTCGCCATGCACGTCTTCCAGCCAGGCGTAGGTGTCATTGGGATCCGATGAGGAAGTGGTCACGGCTAGGGCTCCTGTGGCAAGGACGGAACCAAGCAGCAGGGCAAACAGGTTCACGCGCATGGACTTGTCCGGTAATGGGCGCAGCAGCATGGAAATTTTCGTGAGCCCAGGCAATGGCAAAGGACAAGAAGAGCCTTCCAAAAAGGGCGATGGAAAAGGAGGCTCCAGCCGCCTATAAGCACCCCCATGACCGCCTTTCTCAAAATGCACGGCCTGGGCAATGATTTTGTCGTGTTCGACACGCGCGAACATGCCATCGACATGAACGGAGCCAAGGCCAAGGCGATCGCCGACCGCCATTTCGGCGTCGGCTGCGACACGGTGGTCTTGATCCGTCCGGGCGGCGCCGAAGTCGATGCCGGCATTCAATTTTACAATGCCGATGGATCGGACTCCGAATCCTGTTTCAATGCCACGCGCTGTGTTGCGCGTCTGCTGCTGGACGAACGCGGCCTGTCCCGGGTCAAGCTGTCGACCAAGGGCGGCCTGCTGGTCTGCAGCGATGCGGGCAAGGGCCTGGTGACCGTGGACATGGGGCCGCCCAGGCTGGATTGGCGCCAGGTCCCGGTGGCCAGTGAGGTCGATACCGTCAATTTCCCCCTGGATGTGGGCGGCACGGTCCTGGCGGCCAGCGCCGTCTCCATGGGCAATCCCCATTGCGTGCTGTTTGTGCCCGATGCCCTGCAGGCCCCGGTGGCCCAGCTCGGATCTAGAATCGAAACCCTGCCCTTCTTCCCCAACCGCACCAATGTCGAATTCGCCCAGGTGCTGGATAAGGAACGCATCCGCATGCGGGTGTGGGAGCGCGGCGTGGGCATCACGCTCGCCTGCGGCACCGGCGCCTGCGCCACAGCGGTCGCCGCGATGCGGCGCGGCCTGACCGACCGCAAGGTCGAACTGGTGCTGGACGGCGGCTCGCTGATCATCGAATGGCGCGAGGTCGACGATCATGTCTTGATGACCGGCCCCACCGCCATGCCGTTTCGCGGCCGGCTGGAACTGGACAAATTGTGATTTCATGACGGTTGAAGTCGTCACTTTCGGCTGCCGCCTGAACGCCTATGAGAGCGAGGCCCTCAAAAGCCGCGCCGGCGAAGCGCAATTGCGCGACACCTTGGTGATCAACACCTGCGCCGTGACCAGCGAAGCGGTGCGCCAGTCGCGCCAGGCGATCCGCAAGGCCAAGCGCGAAAATCCGTCGCGCCGGATCATCGTCACCGGTTGCGCCGCCCAGATCGAGCCCCAAAGCTATGCCGCGATGCCGGAAGTCGATGCGGTGTTCGGCAACCGGGAAAAACTCGACCCCGAAGCTTACGCGGATTTCGGCATCGGCGCTGCCGCGAAAATACGCGTCAATGACATTATGAGCCTCCGCGAAAACGCGCCGCAGATGGTGGATCACTTTGACGGAAAAACCCGCGCCTTTCTGGAAGTGCAGAATGGCTGCGATCATCGTTGCACCTTCTGCATAATCCCGTATGGCCGCGGCAACAGCCGCAGCGTGCCCATGGGCGCGGTGGTCAGCGAAGCCCGCCGCCTGGTGGAAAAAGGTTTCGCCGAGATCGTTCTTACCGGCGTGGACCTGACCTCTTACGGCGGCGATTTGCCGGGCACGCCCTCGTTGGGCATGCTGGTGGAAAAGCTGCTGGCGCTGGTGCCGGACTTGAAACGCCTGCGCCTGTCCTCGATCGACGCCATCGAAGCCGATCCGGTCCTGATTCGGGTCATTGCCGGGGAGGAAAGGCTGATGCCGCATTTTCATCTCTCGGCCCAATCGGGCGATGACCTGATCCTCAAGCGGATGAAACGCCGCCATGGCCGCGCCGATATTGTGCGGTTTTGCCGGGAGGTGCGGCGCTATCGCCCCGAGGCCGCCTTTGGCGCCGATTTGATTGCCGGCTTTCCCACCGAAAGCGACGCGATGTTCGAAAACAGCCTCAGCCTGGTGGACGAGGCCGGGCTGTCGCGGCTGCATGTCTTTGCCTTTTCGCCCCGGCCCGGCACGCCGGCGGCGAAAATGCCTGGGCTGCCCGGACAGCTCGTCAAGCAACGCGCCGCCCGGCTGCGCCGCAAAGGCGAGGCGGTGCTGAACGCGCGGCTGAGCGCCATGATCGGTTCGCGTCACACGGTGCTGATGGAACGCGGCGGCATCGGCCGCACTCCCTGCTTCACCCCGGTGCAAATCGGCAATGTCGCGCATGGCACTTTTCTGGAGGCCCGCATCACCGGCCGCAGCGGCGAACAATTGACGGGCATGCCGGTATGAGAACTTTCGGGGCGCCGCCGCCACCGCCGACTTTCTTCGAACGCCTCAAATCCGGTCTGGCCAAGACCGGGCTGGGCGAGATCCTGACCAAGAAGAAGCTGGATGCGGAAACCATCGCAGAACTGGAAGAGGCTCTGATCCGGGCCGACATGGGCGCGGGCCAGGCCAAGAAGCTGGCCGGCGCCGTCGCCAAGGGCCGCTATGACGCCGAAATCACCGAGAAAGAGCTCAAGGCGGTCCTGGCGAGCGAAATCGCTGCCCTGCTGGCCCCGGTGCAAAAGCCGCTGACCGCGCCCGATGGGGTCAAGCCCTTTGTCATTCTGGTGGCCGGGGTCAACGGCACCGGCAAGACCACCACCATCGGCAAGCTTGCCAAGCGCCTGGGCGAAGGCGGGGCCAAGGTCACAATGGCGGCCGGGGATACCTTCCGGGCTGCGGCCATCGAGCAGCTTCGGGTCTGGGCCGACCGGGCCAAGGCCTCCTTCGTCGCCACCAAGACGGGCGGCGACGCGGCCGGCCTTGCCTTCGAGGCGCTGGAAAAGGCGCGCGCCAATGGCAGCGACATTCTGCTGATCGACACGGCGGGGCGTTTGCAGAACAAGGCCGGCCTGATGGCCGAATTGGAAAAAATCGCCCGGGTGATCAAGAAGCTGGACGCCTCCGCGCCCCATGCGGTGCTTTTGGTGCTGGACGCCACCACCGGACAGAACGCCCTGAGTCAGGTCGAGGCCTTCTCCGCCACCGTGCCGGTGACCGGCCTGGTGATGACCAAGCTGGACGGCACCGCCAAGGGCGGAATTCTGGTCGCCTTGGCGGGGCGCTTCGGCCTGCCGGTACACTATATCGGGATCGGCGAAGGCGAGGACGATCTCCAGGCTTTTGTCGCCGCCGATTTTGCCCGCGCCCTGGTCGGGGCCGAGACTTTGCATGAAGGACCTGGTGTATGAACCCTCAAGTGCGGCGGCTGATCCTGGACTTCGGACCGCTGATCATTTTCGGAGCGGTGTTTTTTGGTTGGGGTATTTTTGCCGCCACCGCCGCGATCATACCGGCCGTGCTGGTGGCATTGGCGATCGGCTACAGCCTGGAGAAAAAACTGTCGCCCATGCCGATCTTCACGGCGGCGGTGGTGGTGATACTGGGCGGGCTCACACTGTATCTAAAAAACGACGCCTTCATCAAAATGAAGCCCACCGTTGTATACGGTTTTTTCAGCGCCATTCTGCTGGGCGGTTTGGCGTTCAACAGCCTGTATATCAAATACGCCTTTACCATCGCGTTTGAACTGGATGAGGAAGGCTGGCGCAAACTGACGGTGCGCTGGGGCCTGTTCTTTCTCGGCCTTGCCATCCTGAACGAAGCGGTATGGCGCAACTTTTCGACCGGGGTCTGGATTTACGCCAAGATCGGCATGATCGTCTTGACCTTCCTCTTCGCCATCGCACAGGCCCCCCTGCTGATGAAGCATCAGGTCCCGAATGCGGGCGATAATGCGCAAGAATGATGCGCGAGCGGCATGATGCCGCGCGGACTATCTTCTTAAAATTATTGGAAGCTTCGCTTCGATGGTGCGGTTAAGTCACGGTCATACCATGCGTTGTGCTGCGGTCGCGCACATGGATGGCAGCGCTCGCCATGCAAGGGCCGAGGGCGGTTGATCATACCGCTTGGCCTTTGCAAAGATGGGCTGACAAAAATTTGCGCATGGACTTCTGCAGGCAAAACCGTTTTAACTTCGGCTTGAAGGACTGCGGCACCTTTCCTGCAACCCGAACACGGGGCATGATCGAGAACGGCGCGGACCAAACGGCAAAGACCAGAGCGTCGCATTAAGGGGTTATGGATGATGAAGGGGCAGCGCAGGCCGGGGAATGGTTTTGACCTTTCCGAAGCGCCGTCTCACCTGATCCGCCGTTGCCAACAATTTTATGGCGATCTCTACGCGCGCGAAGCGGGCGGCAAGGAATTGACCAAGCAGCAGTTCACCCTGCTTTGCGCGCTGGAACAGAATGACGGCACCAGCCAGACCGCGTTGGTGGAAATCACCGGCATCGATCGTTCGACGCTTGCCGAGATGGTGCGCCGGATGCTGGACAAAGGTTTGTTGTCGCGCGAGCGCACCGAGGAAGATCAGCGCGCCAATGCGGTGGCGATCAGCCCTCAGGGGCGCAAGGCGCTGCGCGGCGCCCGCAATGCCGCCGACCGGGCGGAACGCGCCCTGCTGGAGGCCCTGCCCCAGCCCGAGCGCCAGAAATTCGTCAAAGCTTTGTCCCAGATCGCCCAGGCTGCCGAGCAGCTGAATGGCGATGCCATCCGCCCGGTCCGCCGCAATGTCCGGCGGCGTAAAATAGGCGGCTGATACCCTAAACCGTGATGTCGATGTGCTGGCCCAACCGGCCAGGCAATGGCGCTTGGGGCTGCGGCACGGCCGGGGCCGCCGCCGGGGCGGTCTGCTTGAGCGGCAGGGCCGAAAAGCCCTGGGCCGGGGCGGTCTTTTCCAGGGCCGCCGCGAATTGGGCCTTACCCGCTTGCTGGGGAGCGGCCTGCGGCATCTGCAGCCTGGCCCGGGCCTCACGGGCGGCCTGCTGGGCGGCGATCAAGGTGGCGCTGACTTGCATCCCCCCAACCTGGCAAAACAGGGTTAGGAAAGTGTTGACGCCAGATCCTGGGTTGGCCCTACGGGTTGGCTTGAGCGGCCTGGATGGCGGGAATGATCTGTTTATCCAGCACCGCTTCGGTGAGCTGGCCGACAAACTTCAGGCGGATGATGCCCTTGCCGTCCACCACAAAGGTTTCCGGCACGCCATAGACACCCCATTCGATGGAGGCGCGGCCGTCATCGTCGCGGGCGATGCGGGCGAAGGGGTTGCCCACCTCATCCAGAAAAGCGCGGGTCGCTTCGGGCTTGTCCTTTTGCGCCAGGCCGTAGACCGCAATCCCCGGCACCTTGCTCAGACTGTTCAGTTGAACCGCTTCCAGGCGGCATGGCGCGCACCAGGAGGCAAAGACATTGACCACGCTGACATGACCGGCGCTGAGGTCCGCCGCGGTGAAGGCGGCGCTCTGGGCGTCCAGTGCGGGCAGCACCAGCCGCGGCGCCGGCTTGTTGATCAGGACGGAGGGAATGGCGTCGTCGGGGGGCGACCACAGGCTCTTGAACAGAAAAAACGCCAGGACCGCGAAGGCGGCGATGGGAATGATGGTGATCCAGCGGTTCATGGCTTTTGACCGGCCTCCAGGGCCGCCAGCCTGGCCTTGGCGCGGCGCCAGGCCAGCAGGGTCCAAAGCGTCACGCCGCCCAGCACCAGCAGCGACACGCCAAAAGCGGGCCAGATGTATACAGCATAGGGACCCATATCGACGTTCAGTGGATCCAAATTCATCTTGCGCCCGCCTGCATCAGATTGTGCGCCCGCCGCTCCAGGATGGCGGTGCGTATGCGGACCATCCACAGCGTGAGAAACAGGAAAAAATATCCCGCCATCATCAGCAGCAAGGGCGCCAGGAACACCGGCGCCAGATGGCCGCTGACGATGCTTTCACCCTGATGCAGGGTGTTCCACCATTCCACCGAGAATTTGATGATGGGAATATTGACGGCGCCGACCAGCGCCAGGATGGCGGCGGCACGTGCCGCGCGCACTTCATCCTCGATGGCGTTCCACAGCGCCATGTAACCGATATAGACGAACAGCAGGAGCAGGAAACTGGTCAGGCGCGCATCCCACACCCAATAGGTGCCCCACATCGGCTTGCCCCAAAGCGAACCGGTGATCAGGCCCAAAAAAGTGAACAGCGCGCCCAGGGGAGCGGCGGCCCGCGCGGCGGTATCCGACAAAGGATGCCGCCAGACCAGGGACAAAAGCGAACAGGCCGCGATGGCGCCATAGACGCTCATGGCCATGGTTGCGGCCGGAACATGGACGAACAACATCAGCACGGTGCGGCCCTGCTGATAGTCGGGCGGCGCGCTGAAACCCAGATAGAGACCGATGCCGAGGCACAACAGGGTGGCGAGGGCGGTGAAAGGCAGCACCACACCGGACAGCCGCATGAAATTGTGCGGATTGGCATAGCGGAACAGGAACTGCATTTCAGTTTCCCAGGTTGAGGCGGACGCTGGCGGCGGCCGCGAAGGGACTTAGCAGCATGGCGGCAAAGGCAAAAGCCGCCAAAAGCCCCAGGGCATTGGCGCTGGCCAATCCGTCCAGGGACAGCGCCACCGCGCCGGCGCCGAAGATCACCACCGGCGCCAGGAGCGGCAGGATGATCAGGGGCAGCAAGAGACCGCCTCGCTTGAGCGACAGGGTCAGGCTGGCGCCGATGGCGCCCACGGCGCTGACCGCCGGGGTTCCGATCAGCAGCGAAACAAACAGGATCAGGGTGGCGGGCGGAGCCAGGTTGAACAGCAGCGCCAGCAAGGGCGACAGCAGGGTCAAGGGCAGGCCGGTGGAAAGCCAATGGGCCACAATCTTGGCCAAAGCGGTGAGTTCCAGCGGCAAGGGCGAGAGCGCGATCAAATCCAGGCTGCCGTCCTCGAAATCGCCCTGGAACAGCCGGTCCAGGGACAGAAGCGCGGCCAGGACCGCCGCCACCCAGAGGATGCCGCCCGCCATGCGGGCCAGAAGCCGCAGATCCGGCCCCACGCCCAAGGGCACCAGGGTGGCGACCAGCGCAAAGAAGGATAGCGCCAGGGCAGCGCCACCGCCGCTGCGGGCGGCCAGCTTGATGTCGCGCAACAAGAGGGTGGCGAAGAGATTCACAGTTTCAGGCTTTCATTGCCAAGGCCGAGCGGCTCATGGGTGGCGGCGATAATCATCCCGCCGCTGCCGCAATGGCGCGCCATCAATTGGCCGACCAATTGCTGGCCGGAGACGTCCAAAGCCGCGAAAGGCTCATCGAGCAGCCAGAGCGGGCGCCTTGAGGCCAACAGCCGCGCCAGGCCCAGCCGCCGCTTCTGGCCTGCGCTGAGATAGCGGCACGGCAAATCCGCCTGACGTGCCAGGCCGACTTGTTCCAGAACCGTGCCGTCCGACTTTTGCCCATAAAGGCCGGCAAAGAAATCGAGCTGCTCGCGCACCGACAATTGCGGTTTAAGACCGTCTTGATGGCCCAGCCAACCGATGGTCTTGCCGCGTTCCTCGGCATCGTCATTTTCGTGCCCGTCGGTCTTGACGACAATGCGGCCCGCGGCGGGCGTCAGAAAACCGGCGATCATCCGCAGCAAGGATGTCTTGCCCGCGCCGTTGGCGCCTTCCACCGCCAGCGCCTGCCCCGCTGCGACGCGAAAATTCAGGCCGTCGAACAGCCTTTTGTCGCCACGCGCGCAGGCAAGATTTTCGGCGGTGAGAGATGAGATCATGGTGGGTTTCTACAAGCTGGCCCTGGCCTTGTCGAAGCCAGCCTAGCGGATGCCGTCGCCCACGTCATAAAGATACAACGTCACAGCAAAGGGTTGGGACTGGGCCCAAATCACGGCATCTGCGAGAGAAGTTTCATCCAGCTTGTCATGCGGCGTGAAAGGCCCATCCGGCTCCTCTGCCTGATCGGAATCAGAACACGAGTTGTCGTGACAAATTGGCTCAAGAATTGCGGTTATGGACTTCCAGCGAAACTTGCGTTTGCGGTGGTCAATAATATTCCAGATCACCGAACCTCCTGTATCAAAGTAGGCGCGAGGGATTTTGCGGCCTGAGCAGGAGCGTCGCGCGGAGCGTACGAATAGTACGTGAGCACGCGCGACGAACTCAGGGCGCAAAAGACCCGCGCCGATGTCAATACATATGCTGGCCACCATTGATGGACAGGGTGGACCCCGTGATGAATCCCCCTTCATCGGCCACCAGGAACAAAACGCCGCGCGCGATTTCCGAGGCCTGCCCCAGACGACCGACGGGAATACGCGCCACGATCTTGGCCAGCACTTCGGCGGGCACCGCCGCCACCATGTCGGTGTCGATATAGCCGGGCGCGATGGCATTGACGGTGATGCCCTTGGCGGCGCCTTCCTGGCCCAGCGCCTTGGTGAAGCCGTGAATGCCGGACTTGGCGGCGGCATAATTGACCTGGCCATACTGGCCGGCCTGGCCGTTGATCGAGCCGATATTGACGATGC
>CBHTTW010000021.1:0-18081 GCA_966096025.1 uncultured Alphaproteobacteria bacterium
CCTCGGCGATCGACGTCGCCTTGTCCGCCGGTCAGTCGATTTCGGACTTGCTGATTCAGCTGAAGACCAAGGCGCTCGCCGCCGCGGACTCCTCGCTGGATACCGCCAGCCGTAACGCCCTGAACGCCAACTTCACCGCTCTGCGCGATCAGATCACCACGATCGTGAAGAACGCGGTGTTCAACGGCTTCAACCTGGTTGACGGTTCGACCACGCAGATCACCGCGCTGGCTTCGGCCGACGGCAGCCGCCGTATCACGACCGCCGCCCAGAACATGAAGCTCTCGGGTTCGATCGTGACTCTGAAGTCGACCTCCACGATCTCGACCCAGGCCAAGGCTTCTACTCTGGTGGCCACGATCCAGTCGTCGCTGACCGCGGTCAACTCGGCCATGGCCAAGTTGTCTTCGGGCGCTGCGAAGTTCTCGATCCAGGCGACCTTCTCTCAGAAGCTGTCCGACACCCTGACTCAGGGCATCGGCAACCTGGTGGACGCCAACATGGCTCAGGAAAGCGCCCTGTTGCAGTCCTTGCAGGTCAAGCAGCAGCTGGGCATCCAGGCTCTGTCGATCGCCAATCAGGCGCCGCAGACCATCCTGTCGCTGTTCCGCTAAGCCATGGTGTGGGCGGGCCGCTCCTTCTAAACAAGGACGGCCCGCCCATCGCCAACCGAAGCCGGACAGCCGCAATAATGCGGTGTCCGCCCCGGGGCGTAGGGAAAAAGTTTATCTGGTGGGCAGTCGCAAAGGACGGACAGCCGGGGGGCAGTCCGTCCTTTGTTTTTTTATGCCCGGATATCGGCGGGCGTAACCGCCTCGCCCAGCGCCAAACGGGTCGCGGCGTCATGAAAACCGCCAAGCCGCGCGGAAATCTCCACCACATGCGGCACGCCTTGATGCATCACGATCTCGACGACCAGCGGGCCGTCGGTAATCCCCAGCGCCGATGCGGCGCGGCTCAGCGCCTCGGCCGCCGGCTTTTCGCAATCGCCCGCCACATGGCAGACGCCATTCAGCACCAGCGCGGCGAGGTGAAGGCGCACGCCTTCCAGGCCTTGCTGCACAATCACCCGTTCGCTGGGTGAATGAAACCGCGCCCGCTGAAAAGCGGCATTGAAATCCTCAACCCCCGCCAGCGGCACGACTCCGTCCGGACCGCGATTCTCCACCGGTTTGACGGCCAGGTCGCGCCCCTTGGCGATCATGGCGCGCTGCAAGTCCTGGGGCGTGAAAACTTCCGCCTGCCAGGGCGCGGCGATTCCAGCCGAGACAAAAGTGCGCCCGATCATCAGCCGGTCGCTGACCAGTTCGGCCACGTGCAACGGCGGGCCGGGCAGGCGCAAGCGGTCGGTCACCGTGGCGGCGGTCAGAATCGCGTCGGCGGTGCAGACCACGCCGTCGATCTTGCGGATCTTGCGGTTGTAGCGTTCGGCCGCCGCGGCGGTTTCGACCGCGCCATGAACATCGGCGATCAGGCAGGAATCGGCGAAGGCGAAGGCGGGAGCCTGGGGATCGGAATCGGAGACGACCACGGCATGGCCGATTTCCTTGGCGCGGCGCGCCACTTCCACCGAAGCTTCGCCGCCGGAAATGATCAGCAGCGTTTTGGTCATGCCGGCTCCCTGTGGACGGTTCTCGCGGGTTCCATCCCGTTAACCGCTTCTTAGCCAACCGCTCTTTACATTCCGTTAATGACCGGCGAATCCCCCAACAATGGCCATGGCGCGCGCGAGCATATCCGCGTGGTCGCGGTCATCCAGGCGCGGATGAACTCCGCTCGCCTGCCGGGCAAGGTGCTCATGCCGATCGCTGGGGAACCACTTTTGTGGCACATCCTCCACCGGCTCAAGACCTGCCGGCTGCTGGAAGAGATCGCCGTGGCGACCAGCACCGATCCCGCCGACGATGCGATCATCGACTGGTGCAACCGCCAGAATGTGACCGCGGTGCGCGGTCCCGAGGAAGACATGCTGGCGCGCTACGCCCTGGCCGCGGAAAAATTGGACGCCGACATTGTGGTGCGGGTTCCCTCCGACATTCCCTTTCTGGATGCCGGCTATATCGACCATCTGGTCGCCACCCTGATCGAGCAGCAGGGCGATTATGTCCTCGCCGAAGAGGGTACGGACGATGCGATCGAAAGCGTCGATGCCTTCAGCCGCCGGGCATTGGATCGTTTGATGATGGATGCCGCGCACGACCCTTCGGCGCGCCAGCATGTCACCGGCTATTTCCGCCAGCATCCCAGTTTCGTCAAAGCGGTTCGCGCCCGGCCCTATGCCGCGGCGGGAGAAAGCAGCAGCTGGCTCACCGTCGATACAAAGGACGATTTGGCCTTTGTCGAAGCCGTGCATGCCAGGCTGCATGTCAAGGCGGGCGAGGCATCGCTGGATGATTTGCTGCGGCTGTTGGAACGCGAGCCGGCGCTGAAAAGCCTCAGCGCGGCCTCAGGGTCCAAGCCGGGCCTTGTTGCCAAGGCAAAACGCACGGCCCTGATCCGTTGCGACGGCGGCGGAAAGTTCGGCTATGGCCATGTCAAGCGCATGGTGGCGCTGGCGCGCGCCTTGCGCGACCATGAAAATATCGGCGTGCATTTCGCGCTGAACGGCAGCGAGGACGCCGCCGTCCCGATCCGTCGCGCCGGGTTCGACATCACCATGCTGGGCGCGCCGGCCAGCCTGGAAAGCCTGATTGAGGCCGTAAAACCCGACATTTTTCTGCTGGATGGCCGCGAAGGCCCCGGCCGCGCCGAGCTGGAAAAACTCAAGCGCGATCTTGCGGTCACGGCGGTGATCGATGACGGCCATGAACGCCGTCTGGCCTGCGACTATGCCTATTATCCGCCGGTGCCGGGCGCGCTGGCTTTGGATTGGACCGGATCGCGCACCTTGCCGCGCGTCGGCTGGGAATGGGCGGTGCTGGGGCTTAATCCCAATATCGTCCGTAAGCCTGTTCCCGCCTCTCGCCCCACCGTGCTGGTGAGCATGGGCGGCAGCGATCCCCATAACTTGACCATGCGCATGGCGATGGCGCTGGCGGCGCTGGATTCGGTGTATCGCGTGCGTTTTGTCGTCGGCACCGGCATGAAGAACGCGCAAAGCGTGGCGCGCGGCCTGGTCACCTTGAAGAAAAATTACGAGACGGTGGAAGGCGCCGACGATCTCTCGGTCGAATATGCCAGCGCTGATGTCGCGATCTGCGCTTTCGGCGTCACCGCTTATGAGCTGGCGGCCTGCGGCATCCCGGCTATCTATCTGGGTCTGACCGAGGATCACGCCTCTTCGGCCTCGGCTTTCGCCAAGGCCGGGATGGGGGTCAGCCTGGGTGTGGCGGATAAAGTCAGCGACGATGAGATTCTGCGCAGCGTCGAGCGGCTGCTCTCCAATTCGGCGGCGCGCCGCGATATGCGCAAACAGGGTCAGTCTTTGCTGGACGGGCAGGGCGCGGCCCGCATTGCCGCCGATCTTGCCGCCGCGCTGGCGGCGGCGCGAAAGCCGCTTAAGACAGCCTAGCCTTGGCCTGTTCAAAAACATCCGCCCAATCGCCTTGGGTGGCGGGGTATACACATTCGCAAGCCGGGGCAAAGGGCTCATAGCCCTGGCCCATGGCTGTCCAGGAATAATTGAAATGCAGTTTGAGCGTGCGCACACCGGCGCCGGCCGCCAGCCAAGCTACGGCGGTGGAGGCGCCTACCAGCACGTCCAGCGCCGACAGCATGGCGCAAGTCCGGTCCAGCTCATGCTTCTGGTCGAGATTTTCCGGCACAAGGATCTTGCGGCCGCTCATCTGTTCCAGCGCCGTTATCTCGTCATCGGTTGCGCCATACTGGGCGCAGACGAAAGTGGCGTCGGTTTGGCGCAGGAATGCCGCCCAGTGCTCAAGCGGCGCATATTGCAAGCTGCGGTCGCCGATTGCGGACTTGCCGCTGCGCCAGCTGATGCCGACGATTTTCTTGCCCGTCTCAAAGCACGAGCGCCAACGCACCCGTTCATCCGGATCGGGAACCAGAAAGTCATGCGGCCTGGGAAAGGATTCCAGTGTCGGGCGCAGGTATTTGGGCAAGCTCCCCATCAAAGTCGCGGCGGTCGCGCCGCCGGCGGCTTTCAGCCAGCCATAATCGGCCACCGGCACACCGGCGATGCCCTTGATCACGGCGGGCCTTACCGCGACGCCGGGGAAAGACCGGGCGAACAGGCTGACCAGGCGGGGTTCGCATTCCAGTATGACGTTGCCGCCTTCGCTTTTTGCGCGCGCCGCCAGGTCGGGAATCAGGCCGGCGAAAAGGATCTGGTCGCCGATGCCCTGTTCGGAGCGGACCAAAAGCCGGACCCGCTTCAAGGGGCCGCCGGTCCAAGGCAGCAAACGCTGTTCGCTGGCCGGCGCCGGGACTTTGCCGGGCACGTCCACACGGGCGGCATAATCGCGCCAGCCCTCTTTCAGATCACCGTTCAGAAGATGCAAAATGGCCCGGTTCAGACGGGCTTGCGGGTTGCCCGGATCGGCTTTGATCGCGGCATCGTACAGTGTTCGCGCCTCTTTGCTGTCGCCTGCATCGGCCCGCAAATCCGCCAAATTGGACAGCGCGGGGGCATAATTCGGCCGAGCCGTGAGCGCGGATTGGTAGTGGAAAGCCGCGGTCTGGAAATCGCGCTTTTCGCGCCAGCAGGATCCCAGGGTAACATGGAGTTCGGGGCTCTGGGGCTCGCGCGCCAGGGCCGGGTCCAGCAGCGCAATGGCCGCATCCGGCTGGCCGGCCGCGCGCAGCAGATTGGCCAGGTTGACGGTTGCCTCGATGCGTCCGGGCTCCAGCGCCAGCACACGGCGGAAAAATTGCTCCGCCGGACCGGCAAGGCCCAACTGGCTGGCGGTGTTGCCCAGGGCAAACAGCACTTTGGTGTCGTCGGGTTTCGCCGCCAGCGCCGCTTCGAACTGGGCAATGGCTTCCGCATGCCGTCCCTGGGACGACAGCTTCAGGCCTTGGGCATAGGCGGCGCTCATGCCGCCAGATGTAAGCGTGCCCCGTTAAGGCCGCGTTAAGCACGTTTTGCCGCATCTTTCCCGGGAACCAGCCTGTTCGCAGCCTTCGTTGTTAGCCCCCTCTTAACGCCGCGGATGCGAGAATTTCCCCATGGCGATCACAGGCTTAGATCCCTCGGTCCTGCTCGGACTCTATCAGTCGCAGCTCAGCGGCAGCCCGTCGGCTTTGGCGGCTGCGGCGGCGCAGCGCGCCCAGCTTATTGCAGCCAGCAAAAAAGCCGGCGCCACCGCCAACGACAATCCGCCCTGGAACACACCCAACAAGAACGATGCGTCACAGGACGCAAAAGTTCTGGGCACCACCAATTTTCTCGACAAGTCGAAAATACCGCTCAGTCCCGGCGCCACGGCGGACAGCAAGCTGGAGCAGGACAATCAAAAACTTTTCTCGCTCTACAGCGCCGTCAACACCCTGGCCTATCTCACAAAGATGGCGCAGCGCGGCACCGCGACCAGCGGCCAGCTTGCCGGTCTCAATGACCGCTTCCAGAAGGGCCTGGACCAGGTGTTGCAGTATATCGGTTCCACCAATTTCAACAATTTCAAGCTGCAATCGGCCAAGCCGTCCGACACGGTGACCTCGACCGCGGGCATCGCTTTCGGCGGGTTCACCTACGGCACCAAAACCCTGGTCAACAACGCCAATGTCAACAATGCGCTGCCGGGATTGTCGGCCTCCGACAGCTTCACCATCGGCATCAAGAAGGGTGGCGTCACCACCAATGTCGATATCGACCTGTCGCAAGTGCCCGGCACTTTGAGCCTCGGCAACATCGTCAGCTACGTCAACGATCAGCTTTCCGCCGCCGGTTTTTCCACCCGCTTCCAGAAGGTCCAGAAGGGCGGCACCGCCACTTCGGACAAGGATGCGAGCTACAGTTTGCAGATCACACCCGGCGGTGTGGAGCAGGTGAGCCTTTCGGCGGCATCCTCCGCGTCGCTCTACATGGTGGGCAGTTCGGGCCTCGCCACCGAGACCAACACCACCACCAATATCGCGACCTCCGCGGTCACCACCACCGCCGCCGACCAGAGCGGCCGCCTGACCAAATTGTCGGGCCTGAGCGGCACTCCCAGCGGCACCTTCAGCGTCAATCAGCAGGCCTCGACCGGCATCACCAACGCGCAAGGCACGGTGGTCGATGCATCCGGGAATATCTATGTCATCGGCAATGCCACCGGCGATTTCAAAAATCAGATCAATCAGGGCACGCAGGACGTCTACCTGACCAAGTATGATTCCGCGGGCAATGTCGTGTTCCAGAATCTTTTGGGCAGCGCGGGCAACGCCAATGGTTACGGCCTGGCGCTCGATCCGTCCGGCGGCGTGGTGGTGACGGGTTCGTCCACCGCCGCCTTGACCACCACCTCCATCACCAACGGCAATAACGACGCCTTTGTCGCGCGCTATGACGCCAGCGGCAACCAGAGCTGGATCAAGCAGATCCAGACCCTGGCCAACAACCAGTCCAACGCCGTCAGCGTCGATGCTAGCGGCAATATCTATATCGGCGGCACGGTTTCCGGCGGTGTGATCGGCGGCGGCCAGGTTTCACAGGGCAAGGCCGACGCCTTCCTCGCCAAATATGATTCCAAGGGCAAGCTGCTCGCCGAAACCCAGTTCGGCACCAGCGGCAATGACAGTGTCGCGGCCACCGCCACCGCGGCGGACGGCAGCCTCTATGTCGCCAGTGTGCAGAACGGTCACGCCGTGCTTTCCAAATATGCCGCCGGCGACATCACCGCCGCGCCCGCCTGGACCCAGGACCTGGGTGATCTGGCGGCGGGCGGCAGCATCGGCGGCCTCACCGTTGCGGGCAGCAAAATCTATCTCTCCGGCGCCACCAGCAATGCCAACCTGACCGGCGGCGGCGCCAGCATCGCCGTGGGCGCCAGCGGCGGCATCGATGCATTCGTCTATAGCGCCACCGACAACGGCGCTACTGTCAGCGGCGACACGGTCAGCTATATCGGCACGGCGGGCTCGGACAAGGCGGGCGATGTGGTCGTGGCCTCCGACGGCACCATCTATGTCACCGGCTCCACCACCGGCACTTTCGCGGGCGCCCAGCGCACAGTGCAGAATGTCAACAATGCCTTTGCCACCGCGCTGAACAGCAACGGCACCATCAAATGGACCCAGCAATATGGAGGCGCCAATGGCGTGTCGACCGGCGCCGGGATTGCGATCGATCCCAATGGCTCCAGTGTGCTGGATGCGCTGGGATTGCCGCGCGGCGCCATCAATCTCAACCAGTCGGTGGAACTGACCACCCAGACCACCCTGCGCGAAGGCGACTCTTTCCAGATTCAAATCCAGGGCATCGGCGCGCGCACCGCCACCATCTATATCGACAAGGGCGAGACCTTCGACTCCCTGGTGGTCAAGATCAACGCCCAGCTGGGCGGCAACGGCAAGGCCAAGGTCAACTACACCGGCGGCGGCTCGAATTTGAAAATTCAGGTCAATCCCGGCAAGACCGTCAACTTGATCTCGGGGCCCAAGGAATTCGACGCCCTGGCGAGGCTGGGCATTTCCGCCGGCGTCTTGACCGCGCCCGCCAAGGGCGCCACCGCCGCCACGCCGCAAAAGGGCGTGACGCCGACTTATGGTTTGGGCCTGACCAACGGCATCGGCGGGCCGATGGATATTTCCAGCCGCACCGGCGCCAACATGGCGCGCACAAATCTGCTGGCGGTTCTGTCCAGCATCCAGAGCGCCTATCAGACCACCAATGCGCCGCCCGCGCCGCCCGCGGCGCTGGGCAACAACAGCGGCACGGTCAGTGCCTACCAGACTTCGCAGTTGGGCGATTATAATCTCGCTCTGTCGATGCTGGGGACGTTTTAGGGCGCTTGTCTTTGGCCTAGCTTTTCTTAGCGAGCGCAGCGAGCTTAGAAAAGCTGGCCCCGCTTCGAGCCCGCACAGCGGGCGAGGGCGGTGCGTCCTGGGTTCGTCGCGCCGTCGCTCATGTACGTCTTGTACACTTCGCTAGGCGCTCCTGCCCAGGCCACGAAATCTCTCGCGCCTTGAGTATGCAGAAAACTCAGACGACTTTGTTGAAAACCATCGCGCCCGAGGATTTGGGCGGGGCGTCCAGGCGCGGGCCATAGGTGCGCACCGGGGCGTTCATGCGTTCCACTTCGCCGGCAATGGCGCGCACAAGGCCTTCGCTGGCATGTTTCACCCGCGCGATCATGCGGGCATGCAGTTGCAGCACTTCGCGGAATTTGGCGGTGATGGCGACAAAGCGCTGGCGCAGGGTGGGCGGCGCCGCCTGGGCCAGGCGCGGATCGAAATTCTGCGCCTCGCGGCCGTACAGCGCGCTCAAGGTCTGGATTTCCGGATCGTTGGTGCGCAGCAGGGTGGTGCGGCCATTGCTCAATTCGGCAATGTCGGTTTCCAGAGCCACGATCAGGCGTTCGGCCATGGCGATCAGCCGTTCGATGCGGGGATTGTCTTGTGGAGCGGGCGTGCTCATTTGCTGTCCAGCACTTCCTGATGCTTGAGCAGCTGCGCCTTCATCTGGTCGGCCAAGCCGAAGCCGCCCTGGGCCGCGATGCTTTTGCCGTATTCGTTGATCATCAAGGAGCGGAACATTTCCTCGCCCTGGCCGCCGCCGGTAACGCCGTCGCTCTTGATGCCGGAAAACATCGCGCCCAGCATTTGCGAGATAAAGACCGACTCATAGTCCTTGGCGGCCTTTTCGGCCCTGGCGGCCATCGGCGTGGCTTGCGGCTTGGCCGCAAGCGGCGTCTGCGTCGCCAGCATGACCGTGGATTGGACCGCGCTATCCATCAGCCGATCACCTGAATATCGGCCTGCAGCGCGCCCGCCGCCTTGATGGCCTGCAGGATCGCGATGATGTCGCGCGGGCCCACGCCCAAGGCATTGAGGCCGTCGACCAGGTGCTGCAGCGACACGCCGTCCTGCATCACCGCGATCTTGTTGCCCTTGCTGTCGTCGATCTGAATGTTGGTGCGCGGAACCACTTCGGTGGTGCCGGTCTGGGAGAAGGGCGCGGGCTGGCTGACCTGCGGAGTTTCGGTGACCTTGATGGTCAGATTGCCCTGGGCGATGGCCACGGTGGAGATGCGCACATCCGCACCCATCACGATTACGCCGCTGGTTTCATCGATGATGACGCGCGCGCCCTGGTCGGGATCGACCTTCACCTGTTCGATGTCGGTGAGCAGCGCCATCACGCCGCCGGGATAGTTGGCGGGAACGGCCAGTTCGACATTGGAAGGATCGGTGGCCTGGGCGGTGTTGCCGCCCAGATAGGCATTGACCGCCTTGGCGATGCGGGTGGCGGTGGTGAGATCGGGATTGTGCAGCGAGAGCTTCAGATTGCTCAGGCTGGCCAGCTTGAAGCCGGTGTCTTTTTCCACGATGGCGCCATTGGCGATGCGGCCCGAGGTGGGCACGCCGCGCGTCACGCTGGCGCCTTCGCCCTGGGCCGAGAAACCGCCGACCGCGACCGGGCCCTGGGCCAGGGCATAGATCTGGCCGTCGGCGCCAAACAGCGTGGTGACGAGCAGGGTGCCGCCCTGGAGATTCTTGGCGTCGCCCATGGCCGAGACCGAGACATCGATCCGCGAACCGGGGGCGGAGAAAGCGGGCAGGCTGGCGGTCACCATCACGGCGGCGACGTTCTTGGTCTGCATGGTCTGGCCGCGGGTGTTGGTGCCCAGCCGCTCCAGCATGGTCTGGATGCTCTGCTGGGTGAAAGGCGCGTTCTTCAGGCTGTCGCCGGTGCCGTTCAGGCCGACCACCAGGCCATAGCCGACCAGCATATTGTCACGGATGCCCTGGACCTCGACCAGGTCCTTGACCCGGGAGAAAGCAAAGGCGGGGGAGGCCGCCAGAGCGGCTCCCACGATAAGGGCGGCGATACGGATATAAGTCGGTGCGCGGCGCATGAACGGCTTCTGCCTTTTTGTTCGCCTGGGTCATTGCCAGTTTCATGCCGGTTGGCCTTGGAATTTATCCAAGTAAAATCAATGGCTTGAACAGTGTTCAGAATAGGAAATTCCGCTCCCGGCAAATCCTGCCGGGACTAGCTTGCCGCCAGGGAGGATTTTGTTTGCCTTGGCTTTCCTGCTTACGCAGGCATGGCGGAGGGCTGCTTGGTCTGGATGGCCAGGGCCAGGAAGGCGGCGATCACCGCGACAAAGCCTGCGATCACAAAAGACTCCAGATAGGAACCGGTCGAGGTCCGCATGGCCCCCGCGAAGAAGGCCGCCGAGGCCGCCCCGATCTGATGACTGGCCGAAATCCAGCCGAACAGGATGGGCGCCTTTTTGATGCCAAAGGCCTTGTTGGCCAGCGCCAGGGTCGGCGGCACGGTGGCGATCCAGTCCAGGCCGTAAAACACCGCGAACAGCGACAGGCCATAGAAGCTGAAATCGGCAAAGGGCAGGTAGATCAGCGACAGGCCGCGCAGTCCGTAATAGGCGAACAGCAGCTTGCGGGGATCGACCCGGTCGGTCAGCCAGCCCGAGGCGGTGGTGCCCACCAGATCGAACAGCCCCATGATGGCGAGCAGGCCGCCGGCCGCCACCGCGTCCATGCCGTTGTCATGGCACAGCGCGATCATATGGGTGCCGACCAGGCCATTGGTGGTGAAGCCGCAGACAAAGAATGTCATCGCCAAGAGCCAGAAGGTGCGCGACCGCAAACCTTCGCCCAGGGCCGTGAATGCGGCTTTCAGCGGGTTGGCGCGCTCATGGATCTCGGGCGGATGATCGGGATCGGCGCCGAACGGCACCGCCCCGACATCGGCGGGTTTTTCCGGCAGCAGGAAGTAAATCACCGGGACCAGCAACGCCATGATGACGGCGATGCTGAGGACCACCGGCTTCCAGCCATGGTCGATGGATATCGCGGACAGAACCGGCAGGAAGATCAGGGTGCCGGTGGAGGTGGACGCCGCGAAAAGTCCCATCACCAAGCCGCGATTGGTGACAAACCAGCGATTGACGATGGTGGCGGACAGGACATTGGTGATGCAGCCCGAGCCGATGCCCGACACCACGCCCCAGGACAGGATCAACTGCCAGCTTTCGGTCATGAACAGACTGGCGGCGGAGGACAGGCTCATCATCGCCAGGGCGACCATGATGGTGGCCCGGATGCCGAAACGCTGCATGGCGGCGGCGGCAAAAGGTCCGGTCAGACCGAACAGGAAGATGCCGATAGCTGCCGCGAAACTGATGGTCTGGCGCGACCAGCCGAATGCCTCCCCCCAGGGGACCATCAACACGCCCGGTGTCGATCTCAGCCCGGCAGCGGCCAGCAGCGCCACGAAGATGATGGCGGTCACGGCCAAGGCATAGTGCCGCCCAAGGAATCTGCGCTGCATGGCCCCTTATACAAGGCAAAGCGGGCGGATGCGCGAAAACTTGCCCGCAGGCCCTGTCAGGCCCTATTTTCCGCTTCACTTTGGGCGGCGGTCTTTAATGTCGGAAATGGATTTTCATCCCACCTCAACCTTCGCGGTCTGGGCGAATGCCTTTTCGCCCGCCGAACTGGACATGATCGAGGCCTATGGCGACCGGCTGGCGATCGGCGAGGCCACCGTGGGCACCGACGATGCGCCGGCGGGAAAGGTGCGCGGCGATATCCGCATCACCCAGAACGCCTGGATGGCGCACACCCCCGAATCCAAATGGATCTATGACCGCATCCAGGGGGTTGCGCGCGCCCTCAACGACAAGGTCTATCAGTTCGCCCTCAGCGGCTTTTCCGAGCATCTGCAATACGCCATCTATAACGGCATCGAAGGCGGCCATTATGATTGGCATGTCGATCAAGGTCCGCACGGGACACGGCGCAAGCTTTCGATCTCGGTGCAGCTCAGCGATCCGGCGCAATATGAAGGTTGCGACCTGCAATTTCATGCCCGCAGCCGGATCGAGACGGCGCCGCGCGAGCGCGGCACGGTGATTGCTTTCCCGTCATATGTTCTGCATCGCGTGACGCCCTGTACCAAGGGTACGCGCAAATCGATCGTGGCTTGGACCACGGGCCCCCAATTCCGGTGACACGCAATGGCCAAGTTTAAGTCCCAGCCCAGGAATGTCGGCGGGCCCGTTGTGGTCTGGAACGACCTGTTCACGCCCAAGGAACTGGACGCTATCGAGGCCTATGGCGACAGCCTGATCCCGATGCGGGCCGAGATTGCCGCACAAGGGGGTGCCAGCGATCCCCGGCGCATTACCCGCGTCGCCTGGATGGAGCGCAATCCCGATACGGCCTGGCTTCATGCGCGGCTGGAGGAAGCCGTTCTTCACCTGAATGCGCAATGCTATTCCTTCGACCTCTACGGCATATCGGAAGCGTTGCAATACACGGTCTATGACGGCGCGGAAGGCAGCCATTACGATTGGCATGTCGATCTGGGCGGCAATGATGTGGAACCGCGCAAGATTTCCATGAGCCTGCAACTCAGCGATCCCGCCGCCTATAAGGGCTGCGATCTGGTGCTGGAGGCCGGCAACGGCACCTGTTTCGCGGAACGGGCGCGGGGAACCCTGGTTGCCTTCCCCTCCTATGTCCTGCACCGCGTGATGCCTATCGAATCGGGCATCCGGAAATCGCTAGTGGTTTGGGTGGCGGGCCCGGTATTCCGCTAAGAGCCCTGCGCAGTGGTTTAATCTGGCTACAGCTTGCTCTTAAGCCCACGGATTCCTATTTTCAGACTGCTTTGATTTAAGGGTTCCCATGGCGCCGCGCCCTGCTTTGCTTTGTATCCTGGATGGCTGGGGCTGGCGGCCCGATTCCGCCGCCGACAATGCCATCGCCGCCGCGGCCACGCCCAACTACACGCGGCTTTTGGCCGAATGTCCCCATGCGTTGCTTCAGACTTCGGGCGGGGCGGTGGGACTGCCACGCGGCCAGATGGGCAATTCCGAAGTCGGCCATATGAATATCGGGGCCGGCCGCGTGGTGGCGCAGGATTTGCCGCGCATCGATGTCGCCATCGAGGATGGCTCGCTGGCGCGCCGCCCGGTTCTGCTGTCGCTGATCGACAAGGCCAAAAGCGCAGGGCGCGCGGTGCATGTGATGGGCTTGCTGTCGCCGGGCGGGGTGCATTCGCATCAGGATCACATTGCCGCTTTGGTCAAGATCATCAGCAATGCCGGTGTGCCGGTGTTCATCCATGCCTTTCTCGACGGTCGCGACACCCCGCCCAGGAGCGCCAGGGCCTTTGTCGAAAAATTCCTCAAGGATATACACGGCCTGCCGGGCGTACGCCTGGCCACCCTGTCGGGCCGCTACTATGCGATGGACCGCGACAAGCGCTGGGACCGGGTCGAGAAAGCCTATGACGCGATCATCGATGCGTCGGGCCGCCGCTTTGACGATGCGGGCGCGGCGCTGGAGGCTTCTTATGCCGGCGATGTCACTGACGAATTCGTCTTGCCTTGCATCCTGGGCGACTATGCCGGTGTGGAGGATGGCGATGCCTTGCTGTTCGCCAATTTCCGCGCCGACCGGGCGCGGGAGATTTCCGCCGCCCTGCTCGACAAAGGCTTTGACGGTTTTGCGCGCACCCGTGTGGCGCGGTTCGGCGCCGCCGCCGGGCTGACCGAATATTCCGATGCCCTGAAGCCATGGATGGCTTCGGTGTTCCCGCCGGAAGATGTGCGCGAGACCTTGGGCGAAGTGATCGCGGCGCATCACATGAACCAGCTTCGCATCGCGGAAACGGAAAAATACGCCCATGTCACTTTCTTCCTGAACGGCGGCCGCGAGGATCAATTCCCGGGCGAGGACCGGATTCTGATTCCCAGTCCCAAGGTCGCCACCTATGACCACAAGCCCGAGATGAGCGCCTATCAGGTCACCGAAAAGCTGGAAGAGGCCATCGCCAGCGGCAAATACGACTTGATCGTCTGCAACTATGCCAATCCCGATATGGTGGGCCATACCGGCATCATGGCGGCGGCGGTCAAGGCGGTGGACACTATCGACGAATGTCTGGGGCGTCTGCGCACAGCCTTGGAAAAGTGCGGCGGGTTAATGCTTTTGACAGCCGATCACGGCAATATTGAAATGATGCAGGACCCCATGACCCGCGAGCCCCATACCGCCCACACCACCTTGGATGTGCCGGTGGTGCTTTTCGGAGGCCCCCAAGGCGTGCGGCTGGACAATGGCCGTCTGGCCGATGTTGCGCCCACCATGCTGGAGCTGATGGGCTTGCAAAAGCCCGCACCGATGACCGGCCATTCCTTGTTGGTGAAGAGCAGGTGAGACGCGGTGGTGCGCTCCTGCTGAGCTTGGTGCTGGCCCCCTTGGTTGTCAGCTTGCCGGCGGCGTCGCAGAAATATAAGCGCGTCGATATCTCGATCCTGCCCACGCCGCGTCCCGCTCCCGCTGCAACACCGGAACCGTCCATCGATCTCAGCCAGGCCTTGCCGGGCAAGGCGCTGGCCAATCTGCCCTCCAGCTCGCAGCAGCTCAAAAGCCTTTCCTCGGAATTGAATCAAGGAAAGCCGCAACTGGCCTCCGCCAAGGAAAAAAGCGAGAGTTTGGCCGCCGAGGCGGCGGGCTTGCGCAAGAAGCTGATCGAGACCGCGGCGCGCATCGAAATTCTGGAGCGGCGGAAAGTCGAAGCCGATGCCCAGATCCTTCGCTTGACGCAGGAGAATACGCGCCTCAGCGCCGGCTTCGCCAATGACCGGGTGGCGATCACCAAGCTGCTGGGCATTTTGGAAAGATTGCAGCACGACATGCCGCCGGCCTTGGCAATGCATCCCGACGACGCGCTGGGCGCGGTGCGCGGTTCGATGCTGATCGGCGCGTCGCTGCCGCCGGTTTACGCAAGGGCGGCACGCCTGTCGCGGCGGATCGAGGCCTTGAAACGCACCCGTCTGGCATTGGAACAGCAACAGGCCGAGGCCGCCGATGCGGCTCAGCGCTTGACCGTCGCGCGCAATGAATTGGACGTGCTTCTGTCGCAAAAGGAAAAGGAAGCCGAGACGGCGGCGCAATCCTATGGAACCCTCAAAAGCGAGCTCGAGAAGGTTGCCCGCCAGGCGGCCGATTTCCAGGCGCTGCTGGCCAGGGTTAAGGCTCTCAGAGAGAAGGCCGGCGCCAGCCAGGATGTTGTGATCGTTACCGCCGAAAAGTCGGGTTCCCTTGGGGGCTTGGCGCGAAACTCCCTGTTGGAACCGGTGGTTGGAACCCAGGAAAACAGCAGTTCCGGCCTGTCCTATATCACCCAGCCGGGGGCCCAGGTGATCGCCCCGGCAGATGGCAAAGTCCTTTACGCCGGCCCTTACCATAAGACCGGTCAAGTCTTGATCCTGGAGATCACCACTGGCTACGATGTGGTCCTGGCGGGACTGGGACGCGTGACAGTCAAGTCGAACGATCAATTGCTGGCTGGCGAACCGGTTGGAACCATGCCGCCAGACCCGGCCGATGATCGGCTTTATTTTGAATTGCGTCACGGTGGACACGGACAGTCGCCCGCGCTCTGGTTGAAGTTGAATTTGCGTCCTGGAAAGGCGAACGGTACATGAAAAAATTCGCACTGATTGGCATGGGTCTGGTCGGCGGCTTTGCCACGGCGATGTTCGCCTTGCCGGAAGCCAAGGGCGCCAATGACGCTTCCGCCTATGGCCAGCTGGACCTGTTCAGCAACGCCTTCGAACGCGTGCGCGCCAATTATGTGCGTCCCGTCAAGGACAGCGAGCTGATCGACGCCGCCATCCAGGGCATGGTGTCCAATCTCGATCCCCATTCCAGCTACATGGACGCCAAGATGTATGGCGACATGCAGATCACCACCAAGGGCCAGTTCGGCGGCATCGGCATCGAAGTCACCCAGGAAGACGGGCTGATCAAGGTGATCTCGCCGATCGACGGCACGCCTGCCTCGCGCGCCGGCATCAAGACCGGCGACCGCATTGCCGGCATCGACGGCACCTCCATCGCCGGGCTGCAATTGAACGAAGCCATCGACAAGATGCGTGGCGCCGCCGGCAGCAAGATCACCCTCACCATCCTGCGCGAAGGCGAGAAGAAGCCGTTCGACGTGACCTTGGTGCGCGCCATCGTGTCGGTGGACACCGCCAGCCATCGCCGCGAAGGCGATATCGGCTATGTCCGGCTGCCCGGTTTCAACGAACAGACCGCCGACGGCCTGGAACGCGCCATCCGCGACCTCAAGAAGCAGATCGGTCCCGGCATCAAGGGTTACGTGCTGGACATGCGCAACAATCCCGGCGGCTTGCTGGATCAGGCGATCCAAGTGTCGGACGATTTCCTGGGTTCGGGCGAGATCGTCTCGACCCGCGGCCGCCACGCCGAGGACACGCTGCGCTATGACGCCAAGCCGGGCGACATCACCGACGGCAAGCCGATCGTGGTGCTGATCAATGGCGGCACCGCCTCGGCGTCGGAAATCGTCTCCGGCGCGCTGCAGGATCACAAGCGCGCCACCATCATCGGCCTGACCAGCTTTGGCAAAGGTTCGGTGCAGACCATCATCCCGCTGGGCGAGGGACGCGGCGCGCTGCGACTGACCACGGCGCGCTACTACACCCCGTCGGGCCACTCGATCCAGGCGCAAGGCATCGTTCCCGATATCCAGGTGGCGCAAGGCGACGAAGCCAATGTGCCCAAGCTGGCGCGGCCTTCGGAAGCCGATCTGCGCGGCCATCTGACCGGCGAGGCGGCGCCCGCCAAGAAGGTCACCGCTCCGGTGATCAAGCCCGCCGCCGGCCAGAAATATGACGACTTCCAGCTTTCCTACGCGCTGGACCTGCTCCACGGCAAAATGACCGTGGCCGCCGCGTCGGTCACCCCGTCGGTGGCCGCGCTGGACGCCAAGGCCGATTCCGCCCGGGCGGGCAGCCAAGCCGGCCGGTAAAACCCTGAACCGTTTCTCGGACCCACCTCCCCCTCATGCGCGCCAGCGCATAGGAGGGGGAGGTGGTCGTAGCTGACCGAGGGCGTCCCGCAAGGGATGCCCGACAGGCAGCCAAGACCGGAGGGGGTCATTAACTTAAGGGTAACCATCCCAATCCTTAATGGCGGGATGACTGTCGCTGCCGATACCGCAGAAGGCGTAGCTGTGTCCAAGCCTGGGCGCACCTTGGCTTTCGCCTGTTCTTTTACCGCCTGTCTGCTGGCGGCCGGCGCGCTTGCCATAACCGTCTTGGGCCATCCCACAGGCTCGGCCACGGCCAGCCTGGAACTGGGCGAGATCGGCGGCGCCAAACCAACAGCCGAAGCGCCGGCAAGCCCGGCCGCGCATGAGTCATTCAGCGGTCCCATCACCGGCCCGGTCTTTGCCGGCAGGGTGCTGGTGGCCGACCCGGCCCTGATTGAAAACACCAAACTCGGCCCCTTGCCGCGCATCGCCGATGACGGCCGCAAACCCATGGCGGTTTACGCCGCGCCCGCATCCACCGCCGCCAAGTTCAAGATCGCCATCCTGGTCAACGGCCTGGGCCGTTCGCCGGTCATGACCAAGGCCGCCTTGGACAGTTTGCCTGCCGCCGTCACTTTGGGTTTCACGCCCTATGCCGAGGATGTCGGACAATGGACGGCGCAAGCGCGCGAACGCGGCCATGAAGTGGTTCTGCAGATTCCCATGGAACCGTCCGACTTTCCGGACAGCGATCCCGGCCCCAACACCCTGCGCTCGGGCCAGGAAGAGGAAGCCAATATTCAGCGCATGAGCTGGGCCATGAGCCGCTTCACCGGTTATGCCGGAGTGACCAATCTTCTGGGTCAGCGGTTCCTGTCCGATAGCGCGGCGCTGGCGCCGGTCCTGACCTATCTCAACCGCCGCGGCCTGTATTTCTTCGACAATGGCGCGGCCGCCCAATCGGTGGTGCCGATGGTGGCCAGTCAGGTCGGCCTTCCCGCCGCACAAGGTGGCGCCGCGCTGGACACACTTCAAAACCCGGCGGAGATCGACCGCCGCCTCTCGGAACTCGAAACCCAGGCCCGCGCCAATGGCAGTGCGGTGGGTTCGGCCTTCCTCTATCCGGTCAGTGTCGCGCGCATCGCGGCCTGGGC
>CBHTTW010000022.1:0-17781 GCA_966096025.1 uncultured Alphaproteobacteria bacterium
GCGACGCTAGCGGGCGCGGCTCAAGACAGGGTTAGGCGAACGGATGGGATTTTAGCGATTAAAAGGCGCGGGAATTTTTTAAGGCAGAATTTACCATGAAGCGTTTGGCCGCGCTGCGCCCCGCTTAGGCTCGGCGCGCTCGCTGCTCAATTTGGTCCGCCGGACCAAAATGTCGGAATCGGCTTCGCCGCTTCCGACCGCAGCTCTCACTCGCCGGGCGTAATCTGCTGGCGCACGGCGCGTGGCGCGATGGCCCCCATGGCGCCGATCGAGACCAGTCCCGACACGGCAAAGAAAAAGAACAGCGCGCTCCAGTTGGACTCGGCGAAAGCGAAGACCGGCAACACCACACCGACCACCAGTTCGGGGACGCCGCGCCAGCCGCCTTTTTGAATTTCGCCCACCCGGGTGGTGCGGTTGAAATCCATGCGGCTGGAAAAGAAGGCTTCGAAGGTGGCGCGGGTGTTGGCCAGGATCAGGCCGGAGGGAAACACCACCGCCAGCAGCAGCGACGCCACCAGCTTGGGTTCGCGCTGACGGCCCAGCATGCGTTGCCCCAGATAAAGATATCCGATGGAGGAGATGACGCCGAGCACGGTGGCCAAAAGGCCGAACCAGGTGACGCCGGGATAATAAGCGGCGCCCATATACATCAAGGTCAGGGAAATCGCGGCGCTGGAAAAAGCCAGCATATAAAAGGCGAATTGGCACATCTGAAGCGTCATCGCCGCCTTCTTCCAGAACGGCATGGCGCTGGACCAGATGGTGGGCAAAAGCTTGCGCGCCACCTGGGCATGGCCCTTGGTCCAACGGGCTTGTTGCGCCCGCCAGGCCGCGGCGGTCTGCGGCAGTTCGCCGGGCACCACAAGGTCGGAAACCATGGCGCCGCGCCAGCCCTGCATCATGCAGCGCATGGAAAGATCCAGATCCTCGGTCAGCGTGTCGCCGGTCCAGCCGCCGCCCTGTTCGATGGCGGTGCGGTTCCAAACCCCGGCGCTGCCGTTGAAGGACAGCGGCAGTCCGGCGCGGAAACGGGCTTCCTGTTCCACCGAAAAATGGGCATCCAGCAACAGGCCTTGCACGCGCGTCAGCCAGTTGGCGCTGCGATTGGCATGGCCCCAGCGCGACTGCACAAAGGCGAGGCCGCTATCGGCCAGCAGCACCGGCACGGTGCGGCGCAGGAAATCGGTTGGCGGAACAAAATCGGCATCCAGCACCGCCACAAAGGGCGCATCGGAATGGGCAAGGCCGTAGGCCAGATTGCCGGCCTTGAAACCCTTGCGGTCGCCGCGCCGCAGGATGTGAAAATTGACGTCTTCGGGAACCACGGCGCGCACATTGGCCGCCAGTTCGTCATGGGTCTCGCTGTCGCCATCGTCCAGCAACTGAATGGTGAGGCGGTCGCGCGGCCAATTCATCCGCGCCGCGCTGGCGGCGACACGCACCGCCAAGGGGCCTTCGTTACAGACCGGCAATTGAACCAGGACATGCGGCAAATCCGCATCGGCCGGTTCGACCAATTTCAATTGCGGGCGCTTGCGGAAGACTCGCACCCAGGCCAAGCCTGCCAGCTGAACCGAAAGCGTGCAGACGCAGACCAAAACGATGCAAAGGGCAAACTGAAGAAATTGGGAAAGACCGTGCATGGCGATCGTTCAGGCCCCCACTAAGGCTTGTTCTTCTTAGACGTTAACGGCGGACCGGCCGTTTTGGCCCCGTTTGGGCCCTGTGCCCGGCAAATAGGCTCCAGTTGGGGCGAACTTCACCTGCCCGGCTGGCTTTAGCAAGAGGGTGCAGTGCAAAATGACCGGCCTTTTCGGGGGGAAGCTCCATAATATCAAGGCGCTGCAGACCTTCCGGCAAGGTTAAAAACGGCGAAAAGCCCCGGCTGGAACTGGGATTTGGCCTGAACCGTTCCCATATCTAAGATGAGGAACCGTGAGGGGTCGCGGATAGGAGCGTTTCATGATTCGGCTTAACTCTCTCGCCCGGCCCTTGGCCCGGGCCCTTCCTTTGACCCTGACGGCATTGCTGCTGGCCGGCTGCATGACGCCTTCGCCTTATGCCCCCAGGCTGGAAGGCCAGCAGACCGGCTATACCGACCGGGCGATAACCCAGAACCGTTACCGGGTCACTTTCACCGGCAACACGGCGACGCCGCGAGAAACGGTGGAGAGCTACCTGTTGCTGCGTGCTGCGGAAGTCACCCGCGCCGCCGGCTTCACGAATTTTGTTTTCGACACGCGCAACACCAGGGCCAACACCAGCTACCAGACCGTACCGTACGGGCCGCCCGATCCCTTCTGGGGCCGCCCGCGCGGTTTCGGCTATTGGGGCGGATGGGGTTTTCCCTACGAACCATCTTATGACGTGGTGACGCGCACCAACTTCGACGCCTATGCCGAGATCGTGCTGTTGAATGCGGACCAGGCCGCCAAGGAGCCTCGTGCGTTGAGCGCTACGGAAGTGATCAATCGCATCGGTCCTGAAGCCGCCCCGCCCAAACCGGCCTAGGATCTTCGCAGGATAAATTCGCTGAAGCCGTCGCGCGAGGTCACGCTTTCCACGGCGTGGCCTTCGCCATGGCACATATGCGGAATGTCCACCACCGACATTGGATCGTCGGCGGTCACCGTCAATAGGCTGCCGGGCGCCAGCCGCGCCAAAGCCTTTTTCGCCAGCAGCGCCGGCAAGGGGCATTTGAGGCCGCGCAGGTCCAGGGATTCGTCCATGCCTTCATCTTGATTAGAACAAGGTCGGGCCTCAAGCTACCCAACAGGGAGAAATGCCTTGAGCCTGACGCGTGCGATAAAGCGCGAATATATCTACCTTACCAGCATCGCGCGCACCTTGTGGCTGCTCCGTCTGGTCAAGCCCAATTCGACCCGCAGCATTGTGGACATTGTCGAAGCCCAGGCGCGAAAGCGCCCGAACCACATCGCCATCTACTGTCTCGACCAACAGATGCGCTATGCCGAACTGGACCGGCGTGCCAACCGCTATGCCCATTGGGCAATCGGGCAGGGAATCGGGCGCGGCAGCGTGGTGGCGCTGTTGATGGAAAACCGGCCCGATTTCATCTGCGCCTGGCTTGGGCTGTTCAAGGTCGGGGCGCAAGTGGCGCTGATCAACACCAATCTCAGCGGCGCCGCGCTGGCCCATTCCATATCCATCTCGGGCGCCAGGCACGCCATTGTGGGCACGGAGCTGGCGGAGAATTTTGCCGCCGCGCCGTTTGAAGCCCGTCCAATGCCGTGGATCGAGGGCGAGGGCGGAAATCTCACCGCTGCATTGACGGAGGCGTCGGATGCTTCGCCCGGAAAAGCCGCGCGCGCCGGCGTCACGCTGAAAGAACGCGCCTTTTTCATCTATACCTCCGGCACCACCGGCATGCCCAAGGCCGCGAATTTCAGCCATATGCGCATGCTGTTCATGATGAGCGGTTTTGTCGGCGCGCTCCGGCCCCGCGCCAGCGACCGCATTTACGATCCCTTGCCGCTCTATCATTCCACCGGCGGCGTGTGCGCCGTGGGCATGGCCTTTTTCTCCGGCGGAGCGCTGATCCTGAAGCGCAAATTCTCGGTGCATGAATTCTGGGACGATATTCACAAATATGACGCCACGATTTTCGAATATATCGGCGAGCTTTGCCGCTATCTGCTGAACGCGCCGCCTTCGCCTTTGGAAAAAACCCATAAGATCCGCGCCATCACCGGAAACGGGTTGCGTCCGGAAATCTGGCGCCAGTTCCAGGAGCGTTTCGCCATTCCCCGCATCGTCGAATTCTACGGCGCCACCGAAGGCAATGTCTCCATGCTCAATTATGACGGCACGGTGGGCGCGGTGGGGCGCGTGCCGGACTATCTGGAATCGCTGCTGCCCAGCCGGGTGGTGCGCTTCGATGTGGAAAAGGAAATGCCGGTGCGGGGTGCGGACGGGCTATGCATCGAATGCGCGCCCAATGAAGTGGGCGAGACCTTGGGCGGCATTTCCACCCGCGCCGGACGCGAGTTCGAGGGCTATACCAACCGCGCCGAGAGTGACAAGAAGATGCTGCGCGACGTCTTCAAACATGGCGACCTGTGGTTTCGCACCGGCGATTTGATGCGGCGCGATGAGCACGGTTATTTTTATTTCGTCGACCGCATCGGCGATACCTTCCGCTGGAAGGGCGAGAATGTCTCCACCGGCGAAGTCGGTGAAGTTCTTGCGGCCACACCCGGCGTGCGCGAGGCCAATGTCTATGGTGTGACGGTGCCCGGTGTGGATGGCCGCGCCGGCATGGCGGCCCTGGTGGCGGATGGCGATTTCAGTCTTGACGATTTGTCATCACGGGTGAGTACCCGATTGGCGCCCTATGCCCGCCCGATTTTTCTAAGGCTCTCGTCCCGGATCGAGGTTACCGGTACCTTCAAGCAACGCAAGGTGGACCTGGTGCGCCAGGGCTTTGATCCGTCTTCCATTTCCGATCCCTTATACCTTCTGGATTCCGCCAGCGGACGCTATGAACCCCTTACCCGGGAACGCCATGGCGAAATCCTTTCCGGCCATATCCGGCTTTAGTTTTTACGGATTCTTGAGGGCCCTGGCGCAACCTCCCGTTCATGAAGTCTGTTCTCGAAACCTACCAGGCACAGGCCGCGGCGGCGGGCTGGGCGGCGCTATGCGATCCCGATCTGCATTTCGACTGGGCCGGGTTCAAGGATCTTGTGCGGTTGTGGCGCGATCTGCGCGGTGACGCCGCGCTGCCCGCGCGCGAAGCCATGACCGCGCGCCGCCTCAAAGATCTGCTTCCCAACATCGCGCTTTATGAGCGCTTCACCACGCCGGACGGGCAATACCGCCATCGCGTGCGGCTGGAAGGCATGCGGTTCGTGCGCATCTATGGCACCCATACCGGCCAGGTGGTGCAAGACTTCCTGTCGCCGGAAAATGCCGCGCGATTCTGCGGCGGCCTGGATACGACCTTGGCCGCGATGGCGCCGCTGCGTTTCCTGGCGCGGACCGATTCAGCCGACAAGAATTTTCTCAGCGCCGAATTTTGCACCATGCCGCTGGCCGACAATCAGGGGTGCCCCAGCATGGTGATGCTCTGCGTGCAATTCAGCGCAACGCCGTGGGAAGATTTCTTGGCGGGGGCCAAGGAACGGCTGGCTCAGGCGAAATCCTTGGCCAGCGCGCCGCGGGTATCCGCACTCAGCACCGCCATATGACCGTAATTGGGGTGTGACACGCCCAGCACCACGCGCTCGCTTGCGAAACGGGCGATCTGGTCCTTGGTCAGCTTGAAGCGCAACCAGTGCACCGACGAGGTCTTGCCGTCGGCCGTGGTGCGGTCGTCATACTCGGTGGGGGTTGCGCGGATGGTTTCGCCGCCGATTTCCATGAAGATGCTTTCTTCGATTCCGCCCAAAGTCAGCAACACCGCGTTGCGGCGCTTTTCATCCTCGATTTCCAGCATCAGGGTGGCGATCAGTTCCTCGCCCTGCGGAATCAGCGGATTGTAAGCCGCCAACTCGCCCGGAATCTGTTCCTCGCCGCCTTTTTCGATGCGCAGCATTTCCTGCACCTGCAGCCACATGGTGGCGTAATTCTCGAAATAGAAGGTGGCGAAAGGCCCGACCTCGACCCGGCGCAGCTTCTTCATCGGGATCAGGTTGGATTTAAGCGATTTGCGCTGCTGGTCATACTCACCGGCCGACAGAATGTCGGCATGCGTTATCTTGCGCTGGGCTTCAGACATGCTCGGCTAGTCTTTCTTCAGGCCAAAAGAACGCGCCATGATCTGGATGGGATGCTCGGGCTCGCGCGCCGGCGTATCGGTATGGGCGACGATATGAACAGCGGCCAGCGGGCAGTCTGAAACGATATGGCCGCGCGGCTTGGCATTGACCGCCTTGAACACCGGCTTGCCGACCTTCACCGCCACATCATGGGTGGGCTTTACCACCCCGAAGGTGCCGCCATGGCCGGAGCAGCGCTCGATCACATCCACCGGCGTGTCGGGGATCATTTTCAACATCTCGGCGGCCTTGGGACCCATATTCTGGGCGCGGGCATGACAGGCCAGATGCACCGTGACGCCCTCGGGCAGGGCGGTAAGGCCGGCGGGCAGGCCCTCTTTCTTGGCGACATCGACGACATACTCGTCGATGTCGAAGACATGGTCCTGCACCCGTTTGACATCGGGATTGTCGGGACAGATCAGCGCCCATTCGAATTTCAGCATCAAGCCGCAGGAAGCGGTGAGGGCGACGATGTCGTAACCCTCATCGATCAGCTTGACCAATTCCCTTGAAACCTTGGCGGCATTGTCCGCCACCCGGCTCAGCTCGGCCTGTTCCAGGAACGGCATGCCGCAGCAGCCGGGATAGGCGATTTTGGTTTCCACGCCGATATGATTGAGCACGGCGCGGGCGTCCATGCCGGTGGCAGGCTTGTTGTAATTGACAAAGCAGGTGGCATAGAGCGCGGCCTTGCGTTTTCCGAAAGCGGGCGCCTCCTTGTTGACTGCGTTCTCCTCCTGCTTTGCCGCGCTGACAAAGGTGCGGGCATGGAATTTCGGCAGGGGCGCCTTGGCATCGATCCCGGCGGTCTTTTCCATCACGGCGCGCATCGGCTTGTTGCCGGAGGCCCAATTGACGATGGGCGAGGCAAAGCGCGCCAAAGTCCCGTTGCGGTCCATCTCGGCCAGCTGGCGCTGGGTGAATTCGGTCTTGCCTTTCTTGGCTTCGACAAAGCGGTGGCGCAGCATCAGATGCGGAAAATCCAGCATGAAGGGATGCGGCGGCACATAGGGGCATTTGGTCATGAAGCACATGTCGCAAAGCGTGCAGGCCTCGACCACCGGCTTGAAATCCTCCGATGCCAGATGCTCGACATCCTCCTTGGGACTGTTGTCGATCAAATCGAACAGGCGCGGGAAGGAATCGCAAAGATTGAAGCAGCGGCGGCAGCCGTGACAAATGTCGAACACCCGGCGCATTTCCGCGTCCAGCTTGGCCTCATCGGCAAAGTCGGGGTCCTGCCATTTGATGATTTCGCGGGTGGGGGCTTCCAGGCTGCCTTCGCCGGTCATGGAAATTCCATCGGGACGGGTTGAAGAAAAACGGCCGCGCGAAGCTTTTTGATCCGCGCGGCCGTGCTTTAGTTTGCGCGCGGCCCCTCGCTTAAGCTCGGGGCGTTCGGCACTCGAAATGGTCCACTGGACCATTTCGCCCGCTTGCGCGGTCGCGTCTCACTTTCCGAGCGTATCGAGGGCCTTTTGGAAACGGCCGGCATGCGACTTCTCGGCCTTGGCCAAGGTCTCGAACCAGTCGGCGATTTCGTCAAAGCCTTCGCCGCGCGCGGTCTTGGCCATGCCGGGATACATGTCGGTATATTCGTGGGTCTCGCCCGCGATCGAAGCCTTGAGATTGGCGTCGGTGGCGCCGATCGGCTCGCCGGTCGCCGGATCGCCCACTTCCTCCAGATATTCCAGATGGCCATGGGCATGGCCGGTTTCGCCTTCCGCGGTGGAGCGGAACACGGCGGCGACGTCGTTATGACCTTCGACATCGGCCTTCTGTGCGAAATAGAGATAGCGGCGGTTCGCCTGGCTCTCGCCGGCAAACGCCTCTTTGAGATTTTCCCAGGTCTTGGTGTTCTTCAATGCGGGCATCAGCGCCTCCTGCGGGGTGAAAAATTCCGGCGCCAGACTGTCCTTGCGGACAGCGCCTGTCAACAATTTAGAACGATTCTAAACTGTGAGAATGACTCGCAGAACAGAGGAATTTTTAAGTGCGCTTTACCCGGACCACGACGTCGACCCGGTCCACCTTCAGTCCGGGCGGCGGGGCGGGGACGCCGGCCACCGAAATCGCCTCTCCCGGAATGTCGATCAGCATGCCTTCCTTTTCGAGGAAAAAATGCTGGTGATCGCCGGTGTTGGTGTCGAAATAGCTACGCGCCGCATCCACGATCACTTGCCGCAGCAGCCCGGCCTCCGTGAACTGATGCAGGGTGTTGTAGACGGTGGCGAGCGAAACCTTCACTCCCGCCTTGGTGATATCATCATGCAGGCTTTCGGCCGTGACATGGCGGTCACAGTCGTCAAACAGCAAGCTGGCCAGTTCCACCCGTTGGCGGGTGGGCCGAAGGCCGGACTGGCGCAACCGCGCCGTGGTCTGGGCGGTAAAATTCTTGGCGCTGCGAGAGGCTTTAGCCATGCGCTGTGATCCAATCCCAAATCCGAAACAGGTCCTTGGCGAAGGTGAACCGCCTGTAAGGGACGGACCAACCCTGCTAGAGTGTGAAGGATATATGTTAGAACCCTTCTAAGCAAGCAGCCTGCGCTTTCGCGGTAGCCCCACCCCCTCTTTTGGGGTAGGGAACCTGAGGGAAACGCCATAGTTTTCAAGGAAGAACAAGAAAGTGGACCAACCGTTGCGCAAATCCTCCTTCGACCTTCAGGGCCTGTTGTCATGCGCCCGGGGCGAATTGTTTGGGCCCGGCAATCCGCAATTGCCGCTGCCGCCCATGCTGATGTTCGACCGCATCACCTCCATCACCGAGGATGGCGGGGAATCCGGCAAGGGCGAGGTGGTGGCGGAATTCGATATCCATCCCGATCTCTGGTTTTTCAAATGCCATTTCCAGGGCGATCCGGTGATGCCGGGGTGCCTGGGGCTGGATGCCTTGTGGCAGATGGTCGGCTTCTTCCTGGGCTGGATGGGAGGCTTGGGGCGGGGCCGCGCCCTTGGGGTCGATGAAGTGAAATTCACCGGCATGGTGCTGCCCACCGCCAAGAAGATCACTTACATCGTCAACTTCAAGCGCGTGATCATGCGCAAGCTGGTGTTGGGCATCGCCGACGGCATCATGAAAGTGGACGGCAAGGTGGTCTATGAAGCCAAGGGCTTGAAGGTCGGCCTCTTCACCGACGCCACCGCGGCCTTGGCGCAAAGCGCACCCGCCTCCGCCTGATGCCGAACTGAGGTTGTTATGAAAAGAGTGGTCGTTACCGGCCTCGGCATTGTGTCCTCGATCGGCAACAATGCCGGTGAGGTTACGGAATCGCTGCGCAGTGCGCGGTCCGGCATCGTCGCGGCGGAGGACTATATCCGCCTTGGCTTCCGCTCCCAGGTGCATGGCTCGCTCAAGATCAATCTGGACGAGGTGGTGGACCGCCGCGCCCGCCGCTTCCAAGGCGACGGCGCTGGCTATTGCTGGGTGGCGATGAATCAGGCGATCGCCGACGCCAGGCTGGCGGAGACGGATGTTTCCAATCCGCGCACCGGTTTGATCGTGGGATCGGGCGGGCCGAGCACCAAGGCGATTGTCGGCGCCGCCGACATCACCCGCCAGAACAATTCGCCCAAGCGCATCGGCCCCTTCGCCGTGCCCAAGGCGATGTCGTCCACCGTCAGCGCCAACCTGTCCACCTGGTTCAAGACCAAGGGCTATAATTATTCCATCTCCAGCGCCTGCTCGACCTCGGCCAACTGCATCGGCAATGCCTTTGAGCTGATCCAATGGGGCAAGCAGGACATGATGTTCGCCGGCGGCGGCGAGGAGCTGGACTGGACCCTGAGCGAATTGTTCGACGCCATGGGCGCGATGTCGTCCAAGTATAACGCCTCGCCCGAGAATGCCAGCCGTGCCTATGACGTCAATCGCGATGGTTTCGTGATTTCCGGCGGCGGCGGCATTTTGGTGCTGGAAGAGCTGGAACATGCCAAGGCGCGCGGCGCCAAAATCTATGCCGAGCTGGTTGGCTATGGCGCCACCGCCGATGGCGCCGACATGGTGGCGCCGTCCGGCGAAGGCGCGGTGCGTTGCATGCAGATGGCGCTGGAAAATGTGAAAGCGCCGGTGGATTACATCAATCCCCACGCCACCTCGACGCCGGTGGGCGACATTCCCGAAATCAACGCCATCAAGACGGTGTTCGGCGCCAAGACACCCGCCATCAGCGCCACCAAATCGCTTACCGGCCACAGCCAGGGCGCGGCCGGGGTGCATGAGGCGATCTACACTCTGCTGATGATGCAGAACAGTTTCATCTGCGAAAGCGCCAATATTGTCGATCTGGATCCGGCGGTGGAGGGCGCCAATATCGTGCGCCGCCGCATCGACAATGCGGCCATCAACGTCGCCCTTTCCAACAGTTTCGGCTTCGGCGGCACCAATGCCTCGCTGGTCTTCCAGCGCTACGAGAAGTGATGTCCCAGATGGAACAGAAAACGCCCCGGGACCACATCATGGATGAAGCCAAAGCCGGGCTGATGACGGGCAAGCGCGGCCTGGTGATGGGGGTTGCCAACGACCATTCCATCGCCTGGGGCATCGCCCAGAGCCTGGCGGCCCATGGCGCGCAAATCGCCTTCACCTATCAAGGCGACGCGCAGAAAAAGCGGCTTGCGCCGCTGGCATCTTCCATCGGCTCGGGGCTGGTGATGCCCGCCGATGTGGAAAGCGATGAGCAGCTGGATGCGGTGTTCGCCACCCTGAAGCAGGAATGGGGTACCATCGATTTTCTGGTCCACAGCTTGGCCTTTTCCGACCGCGAGGAATTGAAAGGCCGTTATGTCGATACGTCGCGCGCCAATTTCGCCAGAAGCCTGGATATCTCCTGCTATTCCTTCACCGCCGTGGCGCAGCGCGCGGCACGCTTGATGCCGCATGGCGGCAGCCTGGTGACCCTGACCTATCTGGGGGCGCAGCGGGTGATGCCCAGTTACAATGTCATGGGGGTGGCCAAGGCGGCGCTGGAAGCGTCCGTCCGTTACCTTGCCGCCGATCTGGGCCGCGACAATATCCGCGTCAACGCCATTTCCGCCGGGCCGATGCGCACCCTGGCAGGCGCGGCGGTGGGCGATGCCCGCATGGTGTTCAAATGGGCCAAGAATAGCTCGCCGCTCAAGAAATCCGTCGAGCTTAACCATGTCGGTGGAGCAGCCTTGTATTTGCTCAGCGATCTGGCAGGAGGAGTGACCGGCGAAGTGCATTTCGTCGATGCCGGGTTCAATGTCGTCGGCATGCCGCCGACCGCGGATCTCAAAGGCTGGACGCCGCAGGAAAATGGCCAAGGTGGTGCCGAAAGCTAGTGTGGTTGCGGCGCTGGTGCTTGCGCTGGTGTCCTCAAACGCTTTCGCCGGCTGGCAAGAGGATGCCTCTCCCGCCGAAATCGACCGGATCAATCAACTGCCGCAAATCCGTGACGAGGCCCTGGCCGATGCGAAATCGGGACAAGGCCAGGGTGATGGGCGCGCCATCGCGACTGTGATGGAGCCGCAGGCGCGCACCATTCCTGCCGAGGCTTTGACCGGAAACTGGCGCTGCCGCCAGATCAAGCTGGGCCTGATGAGTCCCTATATCGTCTATGACGCCTGGTTCACCTGCAGCATCCGTTCCGATGGTGCTGGTCTGTTGCTGGAAAAGACCGGCGGCACGCAGCTTTTTGCCGGCCGTTTGTATCCGGAACAAGGCGCCTGGATTTATCTGGGCGCTTCCAGCGTCCGGGGAGAGCCCCGGCATCGCTATTCAGGTGCGCCGCCCGCGCTGGGCGCAATTGTAACGCCTGGCGATCAGATCGGATTGTTGACCGGCATTGGCGACAATCATTTGCGCTTGGAGATTCCCGCCGTGCAGGAATCGCTGCTGGATGTCGTAGAGTTCAGGCGCTAGGTCCGCCTCTTGGCCGCTTCGGCGAAACGCTCAAACAAATAGTGCGAGTCCATCGGCCCTGGTGAGGCTTCGGGGTGATACTGGACGCTGAATATGTCCTTGCCTTCGACCGCGATGCCGCAATTGGTGTTGTCGAACAGCGAGACGTGGGTCTCGGTCACGCCTTTGGGAAGCGTGTCGCGATCCACGGTGAAGCCGTGATTCATCGACACGATCTCCACCTTGCCGGTGGTGAGGTCCTTCACCGGATGATTGGCGCCGTGATGGCCCTGCGCCATTTTTTTGGTCTTGGCGCCCAGCGCCAGGCCCAGCATCTGATGGCCCAGGCAGATGCCGAACACCGGGGTGCCGGTTTGGATCACGCCCTGGATGGTGGGAATGGCATAGGCGCCGGTGGCGGCGGGATCGCCGGGGCCGTTGGAAAGCAGCACGCCATGTGGCTTGTGGCGCATCACCTCTTCGGTGCTGGCATTGGCAGGCACCACGGTGATGTCGGCGCCCAAACCGGCGAGCAGCCGCAGGATGTTCCGCTTCACGCCATAATCGATCACGGTGACGCGGAAAGTCGGCTTGCCTTCGGTCTTGTAACCTTCGCCCCAGGCCCAGGGCGTCTCGTTCCATTTGCTGGTCTGACCCGCCGTCACGTCCTTGGCCAGATCAAGCCCTTCCAATCCGGCAAAGCCCTTGGCCTGCTTGATTAGGGCATCTCGATCAAGTTCTCCGCCGCCCAGATTGACCACCACGCCATGCGGCATGCCTTTTTCACGTATCAGCGAGGTGAGGGCGCGGGTGTCGATCCCCGCCACCGCCGGAATATTGTGCTTCTTCAGCCAGCCATCCAGCGCCAACAGATTGCGATAGTTGGAAGGATGCTCGGCATCGGCGCGCACGATCAGGCCGCGCACCGCCGGCGTCACCGTCTCGATATCTTCGGCATTGGTGCCGACGATGCCGATATGGGGAAAGGTGAAAGCGACGATCTGGCCGGCGTAAGACGGATCGCTGAGAATTTCCTGATAGCCGGTCATGGCGGTGTTGAAGCAGACCTCGCCCACCGCGGAACCGGAAGCCCCGAAGCCGGTGCCTTCGAAGAAGGTGCCGTCCGCCAACATCAAACCGCCGCGCGAAAACACGTTCCCCGCGGATGCGGAGCGGGCAGAAGATGCGTCGGTCATGGGAAGCCTCGAATTTGCGCGAAAATAGGTATGCAGTGCGCGCGCGTCAACCAGAACTAATTGTGGAATATCAACGGGTTGGTTTTATCCACGTCTTTGTTCCCCCTCCGGCTTCAACTTCCGCTCGGCTGCTCGGTCGTTCCCGCCCTCGCAAGTGCCTCGCTCGTTGAAGCCACCTCCCCCGCCAGCGCGTGCCGCGCGCGGGGGAGGCTGGTCTCTGGAATCAGGTGACTGTAACTTCCGGCCCGATTTTGGAGGTTTCCCCATGTCCCTGCGCGCCCAGCTCAACGACACGATGAAAGAGGCCATGAAGGCCAAGGACGCCAAGCGGCTGGCCACCGTGCGCCTGATCCTGGCGGCGCTGAAGGACCGCGACATTGCCGCGCGCAGCGAAACCAGCCGCGATCTGTTGGGTGACGACGAAATCCTCACCTTGCTGGCCAAGATGATCAAGCAGCGCGAGGAATCCGCCACCGCCTTTGACACCGGCAACCGTCCTGAACTGGCGGCGGGTGAGCGCGAGGAAATCGCCATCATCCGTTCCTTCATGCCCGCCCAGATGGACGAGGCGGCGATGAAAGACGCGGTGAAGAAGGTGATCGCTGAGACCGGCGCCGCCTCGATCAAGGACATGGGCAAGGTGATGGCGGTGCTCAAAGAGCGCTATGCCGGGCAGATGGACTTTTCAAAAGCCAGCGCCGCCACCAAAGACGCGCTGTCGGGAAAGTAAATTCAGGCTGCGGCTTGACGCACCCGCGTCAGGGCGTCGCCAATCATCCGGGCGATGGCTTCCACGGCGGCGGCTTCCTGCGCGCTGATATAGGGCTTGTCGCGCCAATAAGCGCCGATGGCCGCAATCGGCGTGCCAAAGCCCACCGGCGCCATCACCAGGCTTTTCACAAAAGTCTTGCGATAGACCGCGTGCGGTATGCGCGCATCCGCGAACACGTCGGGGACCACCGCCGTCTTGTTGTTCATCATCGCCCAGCCGGAGATACAGCTGGTCATGGGGAACTTCTGCCCTTTCCAGAGCGGGGCGATGGCGTCTTCCTCGACATAATGACACTGGGTCTGGTCGCGCAGCACAAAGGTAACCCCATCGGCCGAGACCACGGCGCGGGCCATGCTGCGGACAATCTCGATGACCTTGTCCTGGGAGTCGGCGGCGTCCAGGCGCTCGCGGGCGACCTCCAGCAGTTTCCACCGCGGATCGTCCTTGGAATCAAAGGGTAACTCGACAATCATGCCGGTCTCTTTTTTGTTCCAGGGCCAAAAATAGCGCCCAATCCTGAAAAAATCATGCACAGGACCAAGGCTCGGTTCCGCCTGGAAATCGCCAATTAACCGCGCAAAACCAGGGCTTTTGCGCATAGAATAGTTCCATGCGCTATGGCGAGGGATTGCTGGAGGAAATCAGGGGCCGGACGGATCTCGTCCAGCTGGTCGGCCGCCGCGTCAAGCTGGTCCGCAAGGGCCGGACGATGTGGGGCTGCTGCCCCTTCCATCAGGAAAAATCCCCCAGCTTCAAGGTCGAAAATGAACGGCGGCTCTACAAATGCTTCGGCTGCGGCAAGGGCGGCGATGCCTTCAAATGGCTGATCGAGACCGAAGGCCTGTCTTTTCCGGAAGCGGTGGAAAAACTGGCGGCGGAAGCCGGGGTGGAGCTGCCCAAATGGTCGCCGGAAGACGAGGAGCGGCAGCAAAAGCGCAAGTCGCTCTATGACGTGGTGGAGCTGGCGGCCAAATTCTATGAGGCGCAGCTGTTCGAAGCCGGTGGCCGCGAGGCGCGCGATTATCTCAAAGGCCGCGGCCTGGACGGCGCCGCCGCCAAGCAATTCCGCCTGGGCTTTGCGCCTTCAACCAGCGGCGCGCTGATCCAGCATCTCACCGGCCACAATATCACCCAGGACGACATCATCGCCGCCGGTTTGGCCAGGCCGGCGGAAGACGGCCGCCCGATGCGGGATTTCTTTTTCAACCGGGTGATGTTTCCCATCGGCGACGGACGCGGGCGCATTGTCGCTTTCGGGGCGCGCGCCTTGGAAGCCGACGCCAAGCCCAAATATATCAATACCGGCGAAACCGCGCTGTTTTCCAAGGGTACGCAGCTTTACAATTTCGCTACCGCCCGCGCCGCCGCCATCAGGAGCGGCACCATCCTGGTCGCCGAAGGCTATATGGACGTGATCGCGCTGGTGCGCGCCGGTTTCGCCCATAGCGTGGCGCCGCTGGGCACCGCGCTGACCGAGGATCAGCTGCATCTGTTGTGGCGCACCGCGCCCGAACCGATCCTGGCCTTCGACGGCGACACGGCCGGCATGAAGGCGGCGCATCGCGCCGCGCATCTGGCGCTGCCGCATCTGAAAGCGGGCTATTCGCTGCGCTTTGCTTTTCTGCCGACCGGCGAGGATCCCGACAGTTACATCGCGCAGAACGGTGCCGGCGCGATGTCGGTGTTGCTGGAGGCGGCCCTGCCGCTGTCGCAGCTTTTGTGGCGCATCGAGACCGAAGGAAAAGATTTTTCCACCCCCGAACGCCGCGCCGGTCTGGAACACAGCCTCAAGGAAATCGTTGACCGTATCGGCGACGCGAAAGTGGCGGATTATTACCGCAGGGGTTTTGAGCAGTTGATCTTTGAAAACTTCAAACGGCGCGCCCCCGCCACGCCTGCCAGGAGCGTGGGCCGCACCCCGTCCAGGCCCTCCCCCGCAGGCGGGGGCGGCAAGTTCCGTGGCGACTTTCGGCCGCGCCCCTTGCCGGGCAGCCCGGAAGCGGTCTCGGCCAGTGTCCAATCCAGCGCCTTGGTCCGCTCCGGCCAGGCAGGAGCCCGCCATGCCAAGGAGTTAGAGCTGGGACGACTTCTGGTTGAGTCACCAGATATAGTACCCCTGGAAGCTGAATCCCTGGCCATCCTGGATGTCGCCGATCCCTCGCTTGACAGGCTGCGGCACGAACTTCTAAACCTCGCCGCCTCCGGCTCCAGCCTTGAAAAAGCTGGGGTTCAAGCCCACTTCACGCGTAAGGGAATGGCCGACTTGCTGGCGCGTTTTTCAGGCGTCGCGGTCGAAGATCCCCTTGCCAGTTTTCAGCGCGCCATGGCGGATCTGCGCGAGCTGTCAGGGCATCGGGACGATGCGCGGCGTCTGTTGGAGCGCCGCAAAGAGCGCTTCCAACGGCCCGGCGACGGGCGCGGGTAACAGTAGGTAGAAGAACTCAGTGACCAAAGCGTCCCACTCCAAGAAACCGGCAAAGCCCATCAAAAAGCCGGCGGCGAAAGCCGCCGCTTCCAAATCGGCGCCCGCCAAGAAGGCTCCCGCCAAGCATGCGCCGGTCAAAGCCGCGAAAGGCAAGCCGGGCAAGCCCGTGAAGCCGGCTGCCAAGGCTGCCGCCGCGCATGCCAAAGCCAAGCCCGCCAAGGTCGAGAAACTCACCAAGGCCCAGCTCGCCCAATTGGCCAAGGAAGAAAAGGCCAAGGCCAAGGCCGCCGCCAAGCTGGCCAAAACCGATCCCAAAAAGGGCGACGGTACCGCGGTGATGCCGCAAGCCAAGCCCGGCAGCAAAATCGCGCCCAAAAAGCCGGGCGAAAATGAAACTCCGGGCGATGCCGATTCGCCCTTGCTGGACATGTCGGATGTCGGCGTCCGCAAGATGATCGCCAAGGCCAAGGCGCGCGGCTATGTCACTTACGACGAACTGAACAAGGTCCTGCCTTCGGACAAGACGTCGTCCGAACAGATCGAAGACACGATGGCGATGCTCAATGAGATGGGCATCAATGTCATCGAAAGCGAAGAAGCCGAGGAAGGCGAAGAGGGCGGCGCGCTCGTCCCTGCCGAGGGCAGCAAGGCTCTGGCCACCACCGCCAAGTCCGGCGAACAGTATGACCGCACCGACGATCCGGTGCGCATGTACCTGCGCGAAATGGGCAGCGTGGAGCTGCTCAGCCGCGAAGGCGAAATCGCCATCGCCAAGCGCATCGAGGCCGGCCGCGAATTGATGATCGGCGCCTTGTGCGAAAGCCCGTTGACCTTTGAAGCGCTCACGGTTTGGCGCGACGAACTCAATGAAGGCAAGGTGCTGCTGCGCGACATCATCGACCTGGAAGCCATGTATGGCGCCGGTCCCGATGGCCAGCCGGCCAATGTGCCGCCGCCGGTCGGCCCCGATGGCCAGCCCCTAAATAACGGAATGGGGAATCCGCCGCCCGTCAATGGCGCCGTGCCCGCGCCGATGGAATTCAAGAAGCCGGTGCCGCCGCCCGCACCGCCGGCCCCCAAGCCCGCCCCAGTCCCCAAGGCGGAAGGCGAAGAAGGCGCCGAGGGTGAAGCCGCCGCGGCCACCGATGACGGCGATGATTTCGACGATGAAGGCAATCTGCCTTTGTCGGCGATGGAAGCGGCGCTGAAGCCGCAGGTGCTGGCCTCGCTGGACGCCATTGCCGGCCTTTATAAGAAGCTGGGCAAGCTGCAGGACGCGTCGGTGGAAGCGGCGCTAGCCTCCGACGAGCTGTCTACCGGGCAGGAACGCCGCTTCAAGAAGCTGCGCAACGAGACCATGGACCTGGTCAAGTCGCTCAAGCTCAACAACAACCGCATCGAAGCCCTGGTCGACCAGATGTACGGCATCAATCGCCGCCTGGTGGGCCTGGAAGGCAAGCTGCTGCGCCTGGCCGAAAGCCATGGCGTGGATCGTGCCGAATTCCTCAAACAGTATTTCGGCAACGAGCTGGACCCCAACTGGGCGCGCCGCGTCGGCCGCCTCAGCGGTTTGGGCTGGCATGAATTCGTCACCGACGAGCGCGACAAGATCAAGGCGCTGCGCGACGAGATCCAGCAGCTGGCCCAGGAAACCCGTCAGTCGGTTTCGGAATTCCGCCGCAATGTACAGACGGTGCAGAAGGGCGAGCGCGAATCCGGCGTCGCCAAGAAGGAAATGATCG
>CBHTTW010000023.1:0-17476 GCA_966096025.1 uncultured Alphaproteobacteria bacterium
ATCAGGATGCCGCCATCCTTGAGCTGCGGCCACCAGGCCTTCAGGTCGGCCATCACCGACAGGTAATCGTGCCCGGCATCGATATGCAGCACATCGGGGCGGATGCTCTTGGCTTTCAAGAGCTGAAAACCGTTGATGGAATCCAAGGGTAGGGGCACGACATAATCCTGAAGGCCCTCGTTGCAGATATTGGCGGCGAATTTGTGATAGAGCCGGGGATAGCCGAATTCGAAATCCAGGTCGGGAATGAATTTTTCCCACAGATAATGTTCGGACGAACCCAGCCAGGTATCGATGGCGATCACCACCGCGTCCAGATTGCGCTCTTTGATCGCCTTGGCCAGGGTGACGACCGAAGCGCCCTTCCAGACGCCGACTTCGACCACGATCCTGGGGCGCGCTTCCTCGATCGCCCGCGCCAGATAGGGATGCTGGGAGTGCCAGCCCTGCAAATCGGTGGCGTATTTTCCTGCGGGAAAATCCTTCAGCGGATCACGGCCGAAGAACAGCTGATCCAGAACCGTCTGGCGGATGCTCATGCGCCGCCCCGCATCAGTTCGGCATCGCGGGCGGTGGGCCAGCGATTGTGAATCCACAGCCATTGCCCGGGATCGGCGCGCACGATCATCTCGATCTGCGACTGAATGAGGGCGGTAAGCCGTTTGATGTCCTCGCTGTCGTTGCCGCTGGGTGTGAATTGCGGCATCGGATAGACCGTGACTTCGAAGCGCGCCCCGGGCAGCCTGCGATTGGCGGCAAACAGGACGCGAATGCCGGTCTTGAGCGCCAGGGCGGCAGGGGCGGGGGTGGTCATGGCGTCGCGGCCGAAGAAAGGCACGGCGATGCCTTCGCGCAATTTCTGGTCGACCAGCATGCAAAGCGATTTGTTGCCGCGAAGCTGGGAAATCATCGGCCGCATGGCATTGTGCTTGGCGATCATGGTGGCGGGACCATTGACCTTGCGGCGGTCCGCCACCCATTGGGCGACATAGGGATTGTTGGGCGGGCGCACCACGGCGGCAATATCGAGCCCCACTTGATGCGCCAGGATCGGCATCATCTCCCAATTGGCGAAATGGCCGGAGAGAAACATCAGGGGCTGTGCCGTCAAGTCGGCCACCGTCATGCCGTCCGGCAAAGTGTAGGAAAGGCGCGGGTCCTCGCCCTTGGGCGAGAAGCGGGCCAGATGTGGATATTCCCCCACCACCCGGCCCAGATTGTCCCACATGATGCCGCGAATCTCGTTGCGCTCGTCGTCGCTTTTCTCGGGGAAGGCCGCCAGGAGATTGGCGCGCGCAATCCGGTCGGGCGGCAGCAGGGGAAAGATATTGCGCCCGATCCAGCCGCCCAGGCGCGAGGCTTTGTCCAGCCCCAGGATGCGGAACAGGCCCATGAAGGCGAGAAAGATCGCGGCTTCCGCGCCGTAGCGCAGCTTTTGTCCCAAAGTCAGAGGCCCGCCGGGGGGTGCGGAGGTATCGGTCATTGCACTTGGGCTAGGGCCTTGGCGCGATGCTGTCAAGCAAGCCGGTGATGACGGCCGGTTCATCGAAAGTGGCGGTGATTTTGAGCACGCGGATGCCTTCCCGCTGGGCGGTGGTGAGACGCACAAAATCCTTTTCGGTGGTCACCAGAATGGCGTCGCCCGCGACAGCCCTGAGTTGAAGCAGCTCATCCTCGCCATAGGGGTGGTGATCGGGGAAAAAGCAGCTGCCCGTGACATCGGCGCCGCTGTCTTCCAGCGAAGCGACGAATTTTTCCGGCCGTCCGATGCCGGCAAAGGCAAACACCGTCTTGCCGGCGAAAGCGGCACCGTCGGGCGCAAGATGGGCGCGCAGCACCGGTCCGCGAAAATCTTTCAAATCCGGTGCGCCTTCGCCAACCAACACCACCGCATCGGCGCGCGACAGGCCCTGACCGACCGGTTCGCGCAAGGGGCCGGCGGGAATCCGGTAGCCGTTGCCGAAGCCGGTTTCGGCATCGACCACCACCAAGGACAGGCTTTTGCGCAGCGAGAAATTCTGATGGCCGTCATCCATTACGATCACGGTCGCGCCTTTTTCCCGCGCCAGCCTGGCGCCGGCGGCGCGATTTCGCGCCACAATGGCCGGTGCGGTGCGCGCCAGCAGCACGGCTTCATCGCCCATCACCGTTGCGCTGTGGCCGCGCGTGGCCAAGGCAGGGCCGCGTTCACTGCCGCCATAGCCGCGGGTGAGGAAATAGGGCCGGTGGCCGCCGGCGCGCAGCATCTCCGCCACCGCGATGGCGACCGGGGTCTTGCCGCTGCCGCCTGCGGTCAAATTGCCGACACAGATCACCGGGATGCCGGGATCGAAAGGCTTGGCGGTCCGCGCCTTGAAAGCAACGCTGAAGCCATGGAGCGCACCCAACGGCGCCAGCAGTTTGGCGAAAAATGTCGGCGTGCGCCAGAAATCAGGCGCGCGCATCGAGCATCATCCTTAAAGCCGTTTGCGTGCGCTCCACCGCGCCGGCCAGCGCCGCCGCGCCGCGCGCCGCCGCCTCGCCCGCCGCCTTTGCCGCGGCGGGATCGCCGAGCAGCCTTTCGGCCTCGCGCGCGATGTCGCCGCTGCTCAGGACACGGCCGAAGCCCTGGGCTTGCAGCACCGCCTCATAGGCGCGGGGCGAGGCGCTGGTGTGGGGGCCGGCCAGGACCGCGCAATGCAGGGCCGCGGGCTCCAGCACATTATGTCCGCCCAGCGGCACCAATGTGCCGCCCAGAAAACAGAAAGGCGCCAGGCGATAGAACAGGCCCATCTCGCCCATGGTATCTGCGATATAGACGGCGGTCTCCTCGCTGATTTGGCCGCCGGACGAGCGCCGCCGATGCGCCCGCGCGCCGCACAGCATTTCCAGATCGGCGCCGCGCGCGGTGTGGCGCGGCACCAGGATGGTTAGAAGATCGGGGAAACGGGCCCGCAGCAGATCATGGGCGGGCAAAATGGTTTCGTCTTCGCCGGGATGGGTCTGCGCGGCCAGCAGGACGGGACGCGTCCCGATGGCTTGCCGCAGCTCTGCCAATGCCTCCGCATCCACCGCCAAAGCGGGGGAATCGGCCTTGAGACTGCCCACCACTTCGACCTTGGGCGCGCCCAGCTTGCGGAAGCGCTGGGCGCCTTCTTCATCCTGTGCCAGCACCATGTCGAAAGCCGCCAGCAAGGTGGCGACGCTTTTCCTGGCCCATTGCCAGCGTTCGGCGGAGCGGGCGGAGATGCGGGCATTGACCAGCGCCAGTTTCACCCCGCGCGCCTTGGCGCCCAGGATCAGGTTGGGCCACAGGTCGGATTCCACAAACAGGCCCGCATCCGGTTTCCAGTGATCCAGAAAGCGCGCCACCGCGCTGGGTGTGTCCAGCGGCACGAATTGGTGCAGAGCGCCTTTGGGCAAACGCTGGCTCATCATTGCCGCGCTGGTGACGGTGCCGCTGGTGACCAGCACCGTGGCATTCTCCAGCAGCTTTTCGATCAGCGGCAGGGCCGAAAGGCTTTCCCCCACACTGGCGCCATGCACCCAGATCACCCGGCCCTCGGGGCGCGTCTTTCCCGAAATGCCCAATCTTTCGTTGAGCCGCGCCCAATCTTCCTTGCCATGCGTGGCGCGGCGGCGCAGCAACAGACGCGCCACGGGCGACAGCGCCCCCGTCAACAGACGCCAGGCGGCAAGGCCAAGCGGCATGCTCATCGCGCCTCATCCAGATTGTGGCGATAGAGGCTGGCATACAGGCCGTCGGCCGCCATCAGCTCGGCATGGCTGCCCGACTGAACCACCTGGCCGCGTTCCAGCACATAGATGCGGTCGGCATCCACCACGGTGGAAAGGCGGTGCGCGATGACGATGGTGGTGCGGCCCGTCATCAGCCGGGCCAGGGATTCCTGGACCTGGCGTTCGGATTCGGCGTCCAGCGCGCTGGTGGCTTCGTCCAGCAGCAAAATCGGGGCGTCGCGCAGCATGGCGCGGGCGATGGCGATGCGCTGGCGCTGGCCGCCCGACAGTTTCAAGCCGCCTTCGCCGACGCGCGTGTCATAGCCTTCCGGCATGGCCTCGATGAAATCATGCGCCGCGGCGTTGCGCGCCGCCCGCTTGATGTCGCCCAAAGTGGCGCCGGGTTTGCCCAAGGCGATATTGTCGGCGATGCTTTCGTCGAACAGCACCGCTTCCTGGGTGACCACGGCGATGGCGCCGCGCAGGCTCTGCAGAGTGATGTGCTGGATATCCTGTCCGTCGATGGCGATGGCGCCGCCGCTGGCATCGTAGAAACGCAGCAGCAGGTTGAAGATGGTGCTTTTGCCCGCGCCCGACGGACCCACCAGCGCCACCTTGCGTCCGGCCGGAATGTCCAGGCTCACCCCCGCCAGGGTCGGGCCCGTGTCGCTGCGATAGGCAAAGCTGACATCGCGAAAACTGACCGCCCCGCCCTTGGGCACAAGCGGCACCGCGCCGGGCCGATCGACAATAAGGGGCCGCGCATCGATCGCCTCGAAGATGCGGGCCGAGGCGGCGATGCCGGCGGAAGCGGTGGGCCAAAGCTGGGACAGATTGCGCAGCGGCTGCTGCGCCAGAAGCAGCGCGGTCAAAAAACCGGCAAAGGCGTTCAAGGTGATGTGACCGTGAAGGCTTTGCCAGCCGGCGGCGAACAGCACCAGGCCGATCACCGCGCCCAGGAACAAGTCGGTCACCGGCGCGGCGGCCGCGCGCAGGCGCACGGCCTTGAGCAAGGTCGCCAGGCGCGATTTCAGCCGGGCATCGACCCGGGTGATGGAATGGTCTTCCAGGCCATAGGCCTTGATGATGCGCCTGCCGTCCATCGCTTCAGACAGCACCACCGAGAGGTCACCGGTCTCGCGCATGCCGCGGGTGGCGGCGCGGCGCATCGAACCGCCCAGCCGTTCCATGGTCCAGGCCACGCCGGGCAGGATGATCAGCGCCAGCGCCCCCAGCTGCCAGTCGCTGAGCAGGACATAGGCGAGATAGACCACCAGCTGCACCGCCTCCAGAAACACGGCGGCGATGCATTGGGTGAGCCCGTCGCGCATCAAGGTGGCGTCGTAGAGAAAATTGGAGACGAACTGGCCGGAATGCACCGCGTTCAAATCCGCCAGATCGCGGCGGATCAGCCGGCCGAACATGTCGCGCTGGGCGGCGGCGACGGTTTTCTCGGCCAGGGAATCCAGGGTCATGCGGCCGAAGAACAGGGTGACGGCGCGCAGTCCCACCACGCCGGCCACCGCCAAGGACAAGGGCAGCAGCAATTCGGCCTGGTGGCGCATGAAGATCAGCTTGATCTCCCAATTGACCATCTGGGGCACCAGACCGCCGATGGCGCTGGTGAGCAGCATGCAGAAGATGGCCAGAAGCAGCAGGCCCCATTGGCCGCCGAGATAATCGCGCAACAACCGGCGGATCACCGCGCCGGTATTGGGCGCAGGCTTGGCGGCAAGGGGGGCGGATGCGGAACTCATGGGCGCCGTGCTGTAGCATGCGGGCGCCGTGGAGGCAAAAAGCCTTTTGTGGCCAGATGGTTAGTGGTCGTGTTCCTCGTCCGGGTCCATCAACCGGTGGATATGGACCACGAAATAGCGCATCTGGGCCTTGTCCACGGTTTCCTGGGCCTTGGCGCGCCAGGCCTTCTTGGCCTCGGCGAAATTGGGATACATGCCGACAAAGTCCAGTTTTTTGAGATCGGTGAACTCCACCTCGTCGGTGCGTTTCAACTCGCCGCCGAACACAAAGTGCAAAAGCTGCTTGGACTCAGTCATGGCGACCCCGCTGGCGGACATTGGTTTGCGCTGCACCATTCAATCTGAATCGAATAGGGCAACTAAGCACTCTTATTGTCGCAGGAGCGATACGATTTCCGAGTGCAATCGCGGATTGGCGGCGACCAGGCTGCTCTGGCGCGTCACGGGCTTGTTGTAGATCAGCTTTGCGCCGCTGGTATCGGTCAAAAGCCCGCCGGCTTCGTGCAGGATGATATCGGCGGCTGCCAGGTCCCAATCGCGCTTGGATGTCAGGCTGACGCTGGCGTCGGCGCTGCCATCGGCCACCAGCGCCACGCGATAGGCCACCGAATTGCGGTTCTGCACATGCATGGCCGGCCAGGGCGGCGACATAAACTGGGTGCGGTCGCCCAGCAAGGCGCAGCCTTCCAACGCGGCGCGGTCGCTCACATGAATGGCCACGCCATTGCGATAGGCGCCTGCGCCGATCCGCGCCGAATAAAGTTCTTCGCTGATGGGATTGTAGACCACGCCGCAACTTGGGCGGCCATCCACCACGATCGCGGCGCAGATGGTGAAATGGGGGCGGTTTTTCAGGAAGGCGATGGTGCCGTCGATCGGGTCGATGACAAAGACCTCGCGTCGGGTCAGGCGCGCCGGATCGTCGGGATTTTCTTCCGACAGCCAGCCGTAATCGGGCCGCGCCGGGGTCAGCGCATCATGGAGCGACTTGTTGACCGCCAGGTCGGCTTCGGTGACCGGGCTGCCGCCTTCCTTGTTCCAGCGTTTGTAGTCGCCGCCATAGAATTTGCGCGCGATATGGCCGGCGGTGCGGACGGCCTCTTCCAGCAGGTTCAGGTCTGCGTCATGCCCCGGCAAGCGTCATGCCTTCGATGCGGACGGTCGGCGCGTTGACGCCATGGCGGAATTCCAGGTCGCTGGCGGGGGTAAGGCGCGCGAACATGTCCTTGAGATTTCCCGCGATGGTGACTTCCGACACCGGAAAGGCGATCTCGCCATTTTCGATCCAGAACCCGCCGGCGCCGCGGCTGTAGTCGCCGGTCACGCCATTGACCCCCATGCCCATCAGCTCGGTGACATAAAAGCCCTGTTTGATGTCGGCGATCAGGTCTTTGACCGTCAGCGTTCCCGCTTGCAGGTAAAGATTGGTGGAGGAGGGCGAGGGCGGGCCGCCCGTGCCGCGCGAGGCATGGCCGGTGGTTGCCAGCCCAAGCTGCCTGGCGCTGGCGCAATCCAGCAGCCAGCTGGTGAGTTTGCCGTCCTCGATCAAGGCGCGGCGGGAATTGGCGACGCCTTCGCCGTCGAACGGTTTGGAGCGCAGGCCCCGCACCCGATGGGGATCGTCGATGACCTGGATGCCCGGGGCGAAAACCTGTTCGTTCATGCGGTCCTTGAGAAAGGACACGCCGCGCGCGATGGCCGAACCGGAAATGGCGCCGGCGAAATGTCCCAGCAGCCCCGCCGCCTCGTCGGGATGAAACACCACCGGCACGCTTTGGGATTTCATCGAGCGCGGGTTCAGGCGCTTGACGGCTTTTTCGCCCGCGGTCCTGCCGATGTCGGCGGCCTTGCGCAGATCGGCCGCGTGCCGGGCGCTGGCATGGTCATAGTCGCGCTCCATGCCGGTGCCTTCGCCCGCCAGCACCGCCACACCCAGGCTGTGATTGGTGGCGGCATAGCGTCCGTAAAATCCGGTCGAGGTGGCCAGCGCCACGGCGCTGCGCGAGAAGGAGGCGCCGCCGCCTTCGGAATTGGTGACACCAGCAACCGCCAGGGCGGCGGCTTCCACCTCGCGCGCTTGCGCGATCAAGGCATCGGCACTGGGCTCCACCGGATCTTCCAGATCGAGTTCGGGCAGGGATTTCGCCAGCCGGTCCTTGGGCGCGAGCCCGGCAAACATGTCTTCCGGCGCCAGCCGCGCCATGGCGACGGCGCGCTCCGGCAATCCCGCAAGCGCAAGGTGCGAAAAATCGGTCGAGGAGACAAAGGCGATCTTCTGGCCGACGAAGACGCGCAGGCCCAGGTCATAGCTTTCCGCCCGTTCGACATCTTCCAGCTTGCCCAGCCGGTAGGAGACGCTGGAGGAAACGCCCTCGACATAGAGCGCGTCGGCGGCATCGGCGCCGGCCTTTTTGGCGGCATCGAGCAGGGAGGAGAGGATTTTCTGGGGATCGCGGGTCATGGCCTTTCGATGCCGCAAGGAGGGGCGGCGCGTCAAGGCTTGGCTGGCTTAAGCTGCATCCCAGGAGTTCCGGCGGGATGGGACTGGTATTGTCACTGGGCGGGTTGTGCCGCCGCCGGGCTGGAAGCCTGCGAGATGTACATTTTCCGCTCGCCGAACGCCATATAGATACGCAGATGTCTGAGCACGTCCATGCCGAGCAGCATTGGGGGACCCTCAATATTATCCCGTTCCAGCTTGGCCCGGCTTCCGAGCTGCTGGCTTCGGTCGCCATTGCGGTTCACGGCGTCAGGGATGATCACAATCTCGGGATTGGTGACGGTAATGCCGCCGAAGGTGAGGGTCTTGAAGGTATGGGCGTAGATCTTCAGACCTTGATCGCCGTTTAACACGCCCTTTTCCGCTGTGCCCTCCGTTCCGATTGCAAGATCATAGCTGCGCTGTGCGATATCCATTCTCAGCGTGCTGGTGTCGGCGCCCGTATCGATAATCGCGGGCCATTCGCGGCCGTCGAGCGTGACCGGTACGATCATATGGCCCTGGCGGACCGTCATCGGCACCACGGCCACCGCCGCCGCCTTCCAATACACCACGCCGCCCTCGCAATGCTCTTGCGAAAAGAAATTCAATTTATCGGTGCCAAAATCGACATCGACATCGTAAGGCAGCATAAAGTTTAGAGAGAATATGTTGATGCCGCGTCCAAAGGGGGCAACGGGAAACTTCATGTTCTTGCCGTTAAGGCGTCCCAAGGCAAATTGATCGACTGATGCCTGAGTACGCGAAATGTTGCCGACCAGATCGTAGACTTCAAAATTGCCTTGGCGGAGGGGGAGTTTCAATTCCTCTGCCGCCTCCATGCTGATCATGGTGGTCACGCCGCCGGTGTCGAACAGGAAATTCAGTTCCTTGCCGTTGATCTGTATCGGAATGAAATCCTTGTTGCTGCCGTCCGGCCGCACCATCTGGACGGTGTTGACCATCTGAAGCGGGCCGCAGTCCGCGGCGAAGGCGGCATTCGCACCGCAGGCCAGCAGGGCAAACAAAATCGCTTGAAGTTTCATCTTCAGGACCCCGCCCTTGAATAGGGGATTTTAACCCGGTGCTGGCGGCCTCACCAGATCGGCTTGCCGCTTCCGGGCAGGCCTAATTGTGACCATTTGTCAGTGACGCGGCGAATAACGTCTTCATCCATCGCGATTTTGCGGCCCCATTCGCGGTGCGTCTCCGGCGGCAGCTTGTTGGTGGCGTCCAATCCGATCTTGGAACCAAGGCCCGACTCCGGCGAGGCGAAATCCAGATAATCGATCGGCGTATTTTCAATCATGGTGACATCGCGCGCCGGATCCATGCGGGTGGAAACCGCCCACATCACGTCCTTCCAGTCGCGCGCATTGATGTCGTCGTCCACCACGATCACCCATTTGGTGTACATGAACTGGCGCAGATAGGACCACACCGCCATCATCACGCGCTTGGCATGGCCGGGATAGGCTTTCTTCATGCTCACCACCGCGATGCGGTAGGAACAGCCTTCCGGCGGCAGCCAGAAATCCACAATCTCGGGAAATTGCTGCTTGATCAGCGGGATAAAGACTTCGTTCAGGGCTTCGCCCAACACGGACGGTTCATCCGGCGGCCGTGCCGTGTAGGTGGACAGATAAATGGGATCGCGCCGCATGGTGATGGCGGTGACGGTGAAGACGGGGAACTGCTCCACCGAATTGTAGTAGCCGGTGTGATCGCCATAAGGCCCTTCGTCGCGATAATCCGACAGCGAGACTTCGCCCTCGATCACGATTTCGGCTTCGGCGGGCACTTTCAGCGGTTGCGATACGCAATCGGCCAGTTCCATGCGCTGGCCGCGCAGCAATCCGGCGAACTGATACTCCGATAAAGTCTCGGGTACCGGCGTCACCGCCGCCAGGATGATGCCCGGATCGGCCCCGATCACGCAGGCGGCGGGAAGTGGCGCGGTCTTTTCCTTGCCCCAGCGGGCGTGATGCTGCGCCCCGCCGCGATGCTTGAGCCAGCGCATGATGGTCTGGCTCTTGTTCAGCACCTGCATGCGATAGATGCCGAGATTGTAATTGTCCTCGCGCGCATCGCTGGGCCCCTTGGTCACGACCAGCGGCCAGGTGATCAACGGCGCGGGCTCGCCCGGCCAGCAGGTCTGCACCGGCAGTCTGGACAGATCGATGTCATCGCCCAGCAACACGATCTCCTGACAGGCGGGCTTGGCTACCGTCTTGGGCTTCATCGCCAGGATGGTTTTCACCAGCGGCAACAATTCGGCGGCTTCTCCGAAGCTGCGCGGCGGCTGGGGCTGGCGCAGCTGGGCCAGAAGTTCACCCACCGCGCGCAGGTCGGTTCCGGTAGTGCGTTCGACGCCACCCATGGTCACACCCATGGCGACGCGCTTTACGGTGCCGAACAGATTGACCAGCACCGGCATGGCGCTTTGTGTGCCGTCGGCTTTGATCGACTTTTCGAAAATCACCGCCGGTCCGCCTTCGGCGATCAGGCGGGTCTGGATCTCGGTCATTTCCAACACGGTCGATACCGGCTCGCGCACGCGTATCAGCTCACCGTCCTTTTCCAGACGGGCCAGGAAATCGCGCAGTGACCGGTAGCTCATTCGGCGGGCAGGCTCTTGATCGAGTAGCGCGGCGGATGGGCATGCTTGGCGCTATAGAGGAAATAGATCACAAGCCCGATCACCGTCCAGGCCACCAGCCGCAACCAGGTGTCGCCCGGCAGGAACGCCATCATGAACACACACATGAAGACGCCGGCGGGCGCGGTGAACCAGACAAAGGGCGTGCGGAAGGGGCGGCGCGCATTGGGCGCGCGTACCCGAAGCACCATCACGCCGATGCAGACGATGGTGAAGGCGGCAAGCGTTCCGATCGAGACCAGCTCGCCCAATATGTCCAGCGGCAACAGGCCCGCCAGCAGGGCGGCGAACGCGCCGGTCACGATATTGCCCTTATAGGGTGTGCGAAATTTCCGATGGATGCTGCTGAAGGCGGGCGGGATCAGCCCGTCCTTGGACATGGCGTAGAACACGCGGCTTTGCGCCAGGAGCAGCACCAGCACCACCGATGACAGTCCGACAACCGCGCCGACATTCACGAATGGCGCCAGCCACGCGGTGCCGGGAAGGGCTTCGACCGCCGCGCTGACCGGGTGCGCCACATTCAGGGTGCTGTAATGGGCGATGCCGGTCACCACATAGGACATCAGCATATAGAGCGCGGTGCAGATCAGCAGCGAACCCAGCATGCCCAAGGGAATGTCGCGCTGCGGATTCTTGGCTTCCTGCGCCGCGACGCTGACGGCGTCGAAACCGATATAGGCAAAGAAGATCACGCCGGTGGCGCGGAACACGCCGGTCCAGCCGAAATGACCGACTTCACCCTGGTTGGGCGGAATGAAGGGCGCGTGGTTGGCGGGCACGATGTAGGCGAAGCAGGCAAAGATCACCACCAGCACGATGGTCAGCTTGATGACCACCATCGCATTGTTGAAATTGGCGGAGGTCTTCACGCCCACGATCAGCACATAGGTGATAAGCCCGATCAGCGCGACGGCGGGCAGGTTGAACCATGCGCCGGTGGCGGTGATGGCATGAAAGCCGGTCAGTGCGATGGGGGCGCTGGTGAGGGCGGGCGGTATGGAGATGCCCAGACTGGTGGCGAGAAAATTGTTGAAATAGCCCGACCAGCCCACCGCCACGGTGGAGGCGGCGGCGAGATATTCCAGCACCAGGTTCCAGCCGATGATCCAGGCCAGGAAGCGCCCCAAGGTGGCATAGGTATAAGTATAGGCGCTGCCCGCCACCGGGATCATGCTGGCATATTCGCTGTAGCACAGGCCGGCGAACAAACAGCCCAGGCCCGCTATGGCGAAAGAAATCGTCACACCGGGTCCGGCATAACCGGCGGCGGCGTGACCGGTCAGCACGAAGATGCCGGCGCCGATGATGCAGCCGATGCCCAGCGAAATCAGGTGCCAGGGACCCAGCGCCCGCTTGAGATCGCCTTCGTCGTCCGGATTTTCTGGAACAAGCGCCATGGACATCCTCGTCAATCGGGCCGCACTGTGACAGAGGCCCCGCCGCTCGCCTAGTCCCCGGAACCGGCCTGTTTCAAGCGGTATACCCCAGTCTCGCGAATCTCCCGGTCTTCCAGATCGCGCGTGGTCTGCACGCTGTAACTGGCAAGTTTTTCGACATTGGTTTTGGGGAAATAGGTGCGTCCCGGATCGCCCAGCAGCGCCGGGGCGTCGAGCGGGCCTAGCCATTCCAACAGGCGTTCCGCCAGCGGGCGTTCGTAGAAAAGATCGCCGACCAGAATGACATCCCAGGCCAGCGGCGTTCCGATCAGATCGGCTTGGGTGATATCGACCTTGCAGTGATTTGCCGCGGCATTGAGGGCGATGGCGGCGCAGGCAAAGGCATCGATATCCGCCGCCAGCACCGAAGCGGCGCCGGCGCGGGCGGCGGCCAGGCCCACCAGGCCCGAGCCCGCGCCGATATCCAGCACACGTCTGCCCGCCACCAGCTGCGGATGATCCAGCACATGGCGCGCCAAGGCCTGCCCGCCCGCCCAGGCAAAGGCCCAATAGGGCGGCGGCACGCCGATCTTCGCCAATTCCTCCTCCGTCGCGCGCCACAGCGGCACCACTTCAGTGGCGAGATGAAGCTTGATCTCCGGCACCAGCGGCGGCGCCATCACAGCGGCATTGGCCTTGATGAAATCGTCCGGCCTCATCTGTCGGCGAACGCCGCCAGAACGCCCAGCCCGATCAGCACCGCGCCGCTGATGCGTTCGCGCCAGACCGCATGACGGCCGGACGCGATGCGCCCACCCGCCGCCGCCAGCCAGCCATAGCCGGTGAGGATGATGCTTTCCCCGATAAAGGTGATCACGAACATGATCAGATATTGCGGCAGCAGCGGCGAATGGGTGTCGAGAAATTGCGGCACGAAGGCGCCGAAGAAAAGAATGGCCTTGGGATTGCCCATCTGGGTCAGGAGCGCCTGAAGATACGGCTTGCCGATCAGCTTGGGACCATGCGCGTCCTCGCCCGCGCCCCGGCTGTTCCACAAGGCCTGTGCGCCCAGCCAGACCAGATAGGCGGCGCCGGCGAACTTGATGCCCTGGAACAGCAGCGGCGAGGCCGTCACCAGCGCCCCCAATCCGGTGACGCAGATCACATACCAGAGCGTGTTGCCGGTCTGGGTGCCGGCGATGGCCGCCAGGGCGTCGCGGAAACCGCCCTTGAAACCATAGGCGCTGATCAGCATCACGGTGGGGCCGGGGGTCAGTGAGAATATCAGTTCGGCGCCGACGAAGAGCCGCAAGCCGTGCGGGGTGAGGATCGACAGGGATGTCATATGGTCAGCTTGGGTGGGTGGCCGGCCATTGGCAAGTGCAGAGGTTTGATAGCAGTATTGCTTTGCGTCGGAGATGTCCCATGCATCGCTATAAGAGCTTCGCCGATTTCTATCCCTTCTATCTCAATGAGCATTCGCAGCCCGCGACGCGGCGGCTGCATTTCCTCGGCACCAGCCTGGGACTGGTCTGCCTGCTGCTGCTGGTGCTGTCGGGAAATCTCTGGTGGCTGGCCGCGGCGCTGGTCTGCGGCTACGCCTTTGCCTGGTTTTCGCATTTCGCGGTGGAAAAGAACCGGCCCGCCACGTTCCGCCAGCCGCTCTACAGTTTCATGGGCGACTGGAAGATGTTCTGGCAGATGCTGACAGGGCAAATAGCTTTTTGAAAAGTTCTAGCCGAACCAACTGGCCAAGAGGAACGCCAGTGCGATCAGCACGCCAGTCTCGCGATTGGAACGGAAAACCGCAAGGCAATTGTCGGCGCTGTTTATGTCCAGCTTCTTCACTTGCCACAAAAGATGCGCGCCCGCCGCCAGCAGGACAAAGGCGAACGGCCAGCCGGTATGTTCGGTGAAACCGGCCGCCAGGATCAAGGTGAAACCGGTGGCATAGAAACGCAAAACCCATTTGGGCGTCTCCTTGCCGAACAGCCGCGCGGTGGATTTGACGCCGATCAGTTCGTCATCATCCTTGTCCTGATGGGCATAGATGGTGTCATAGCCCAGGGTCCAGAAGATCAAACCGGCATAGAGCATGCCGTCCGCCAGATCGAGCCGTCCGGTCTGCGCCGCGAAGCCGAGCAGCGCCCCCCAATTGAAGGTCAATCCCAGCCAGGCCTGCGGCCACCAGGTGATGCGCTTCATGAAAGGATAGGCGGCGACCAGCAGCAGCGAGGCGGCGCCCAGCGCCACCGCGAACCAGTTGAACTGCAGCAGCACGGCCAGGCCTATCAGGCATTGGACGATCAGGAACACCACGGCTCCCCGCACGCTGATCGCGCCGGAGGGAATGGGACGTCCGCTAGTGCGCGCCACTTGGGCGTCGATATCGCGGTCGATAATGTCGTTGAAGGTGCAACCGGCGCCGCGCATCACCAGCGCGCCGATGGCAAAGAGCGCGACATAATAAAGATCGCGCCATTCCAGAAAGCGGCGCTCGTCGGCGGCCGCGCCCAGCAAAAGCCCGAAGACGCAGGGCCAGAACAACAGCCAGGTGCCGATGGGGCGGTCCAGCCGCGCCAGCCGGGCCCAGGGACGGACCCAACCGGGGGCATGTTCCACCCAACTTGCGGGAATGGCGTCGGCGGGTGCGGCTTGCGATCTTGAGGTCATCGGGTTCAAGTGTGGCATGAGCGAGGAATTAACAGAAGCGGGCGGCAAAACACGGCTTTACGTGCCCGGCGATCTGGGCGCGGGCATGGTGGTGACCCTGGATGAGGGCCAGGCCCATTATCTCTTGCATGTGCTGCGCGCCAAGTCCGGGAACCTGGTGTCGCTGTTCAATGGCCGTGACGGCGAGTGGCTGGCCGAGATCGCGCAAGCCGGCAAGCGCGGCGTAACGGCGGCCTGCCGCAAACAGATCCAAAAACAGACGGAGGTGCCGGATATTTGGCTGGTCTTCGCCCCGGTCAAAAAGACCCCCGCCGATTATCTGGTGCAGAAAGCGACGGAATTGGGCGCCTCGCTTTTGCAGCCCGTTTTTACCCGCCGCACCATCGTCACCCGCATCAATTCGGAACGCATGCTGGCCAATGCGGTCGAAGCGGCGGAGCAATCGGCGCGGCTGAGCGTAGCGCAGGTGCGCGAAGGCGTCGTGTTCGACAAGCTGCTCGCCTCCTGGCCGAAAGAGCGGCGGCTGATTTTTTGCGATGAAGGCGGAGATGCGGAGCCGCTGGCCGATGCGGTGCGCGGCACCGCCGGACCTGTTGCCATTCTCACCGGGCCGGAAGGCGGTTTCGATCCGGCGGAACGTGCGGCGCTGCGCGCTTTGCCCTTTGTCACGCCGGTCACTTTGGGTCCGCGCATTCTGCGCGCCGACACCGCCGCGCTGGCGGCGCTGGCGATCTGGCAATCGGTGGCGGGGGATTGGCGTTAGCATGCAGATCGATCAGTTTTGGCAATTCGTCGATGCGGCGAAAGCACAAGCCGGCGACGATACCGAGGCGCGGGTGGAAGCATTGCGCGACATTTTGGGCGGCCTCGGTGCGGCGGAGCTGCAATCCTTCCAGACTCATTATGACCGGCTGATCGCCACCTCATATCGCTGGGACCTGTGGGCGGCGGCCTACATCATCAATGGCGGCTGTTCGGACGACGGTTTTCGCTATTTCCGCGACTGGCTGATTTCGGAAGGACGTTCGGTGTTTGAAGCCGCGCTGCAAGACCCCGACTCCTTGGCCGATCTGCCGCATATCGATCCGGCCGAACTGGAATCCTTTGGTTACGTCGCGCTTGATCTCCATGACGAGAAAAAGCTTGGGACAATGCAGCGCGCGATTTCCGGCGACAGCGGCGATCCGGCGGGAGAGCCGTGGAGCGAGGACGCGGTGGGCGAGCTGTTGCCCAGGCTCGACACAAAATATGCCTAGATCTTCAAAATATCCACGCCGTAGAGCGCGGCGTTTTTGGGAAAGATATCGGCGCGCTTGGGGAATGAGCCGCCGAGGCCCGCTTCGATCAAGTCCAGCATGGTGTGCCAGCCCATCATGGTCCGGTCCTGCATGGCTTGCGGAATGGGGCGATGGATCAAAGTGAGGCGAGGGGCCTCGAGGGTGAATTCCAAATAGGAGACCGGCCAGCGGGAGACGTCGTCCCCCGGCTGAAAAACATTCCAGGTGTAACCGAGAAATTTTTGCGGCCGCCAGCCGGTGACCACGCCGCGAATGTGCCCGCCCATCAGCGCGACTTTGCCGCCTTCGCGCGGTTCGATCGCGCCTTCGCCATACCATTCCGGCAAAAGCTTGCTGTCGGTCAGGAAGGCCCAGATCTTTTCCGCCGAAGCATCGAAGGTGCGGACAAAGCGCACAGCACTTTCTGGAATAATTTCGCCTTTCATTTTGTGTCTCGCTTCAAGGCGGCTTCCAGCGCATTCAGGCGCGGGTTCCAAAAGGCGCGGATGCGCGCCACCCATTCGGAAACTTCCTCAACCCCGGCGGGATCCAGGCTGTAGATGCGTTTCTGCCGGTCGACTTTCACGCTGACCAGCCGCGCCTGTTTCAGGGTCTTGAGATGCTGGGAAATGGCGGGCGGCGACAGCGCGAACCGTCCGGCGATTTCGCCGGAGGACAAGGCGCCGGCGGCCAGCATTTCGACAATGCGCTGACGGGTGGGATCAGAAAGGGCTTGCAGGGCGGACATGGGCTTTTATTTCCATACTAACTTAATTAAGTCAATACAAAAATACTGGCCTTGCGCTGGCCTTGGGCGCTCCTTAAGTACCGGCGTGAAGGGTGTTTCATGTCCATTCCGCAGTCCGCCAGCGGCCCGATCCAGAGCCGCGACGACCTTGTTCGCCAATTGTCGAAGGGCAGCCGCCCCAAGGCGGACTGGCGCATCGGCACCGAGCACGAAAAATTCGTCTACGACCTCAAGACCCACAAGCCGGTGAGCTATGACGGTAAGCCCGGCATCCGCCAGTTGCTGGAAGGCATGCAGCGTTTCGGCTGGCAACCTGTGCGCGAGGGCGAGCATATTATCGGCCTGTCGCAGAACGGCGCCTCGCTGAGCCTGGAACCGGGCGGGCAATTCGAACTGTCAGGCGCAGCCGTCAGGACCATCCATGAGACCTGCGATGAAGTGAATGCCCATCTGGAGCAGACCCGCGCGGTCGCCAGCGAGATCGGTGTGGGTGTGCTGGGTTTCGGTTTTGCGCCCAACTGGACCCTGGCCGAATCCCCGGTGATGCCCAAGGGCCGCTACAAGATCATGCGCGAATATATGCCCAAGGTCGGCGGCTATGGCTTGGACATGATGTTCCGCACCTGCACGGTGCAGGTGAATCTGGATTTCGAATCCGAAGCCGACATGGTGAAGAAATTCCGTGTCGGCCTGGCCTTGCAGCCCATCACCACCGCTTTGTTCGCCAATTCGCCCTTCCGCGAAGGCCGGCCCAGCGGGTTTCTGTCGTACCGCGCGCAAGTCTGGA
>CBHTTW010000024.1:0-16446 GCA_966096025.1 uncultured Alphaproteobacteria bacterium
ATCACCTGGGGCATCCTGGCGGTCGGCATGATGTTCGTGAAAACGCCCCTGCAATTCTATGTCATGCGCTTTCTGTTGGGCGCCGCCGAGGCGGGCTTCTTTCCCGGCGTGATGTTCTATCTGATGCACTGGTTCCCGGCCTATGAGCGTGGCCGGGCGGTCAGCCGCTTCTATGTCGCCTGGCCGCTCAGCATGGTGCTGATGGGCGTGATTTCGGGCGCGCTGCTCGACCTGCAAGGTTTGCTGGGGCTGGCGGGCTGGCAATGGCTGTTCGCGGTTCAAGGCATGCCCGCGGTGCTTCTGGGCATCGCCGTCTTCTTCCTTCTGCCCGACAGTCCGAAGGATGCGGCATGGCTCACCGCCGCCGAACGGAGCTGGATAGAGAAACGGCTGGCAGCGGATACCACAGTGCCGGGCGCTTCCACCGACCATGGCGTGCTGCGGGCGCTGCTTGATCCGCGCGTTCTGCTCCTCGGCATCTGCAACATATGTATCATGGGCACCAACTATGCCCTGCTTTTGTCGGCGCCGACCCTGCTCAAGGACGCAACCCATCTGGATGCAAGCCATGTCGGCTTCCTGATTGCGGCTGTCGCCTGTCTCGGTGCTGTCTCAATGATTTTTGCGGGCTGGTTTTCGGACCGGCGCCGTGAACGGCATCTGCACCTGGTGGCCTACCTGATCCTGCAGGCCATTGCCTTTGCCACAATGAGCCTGTCCGCCACGCCATCCATCTACGTTTCCGCCTATGCTGTCGTGATGATTGCCATGATGGCAATCCAGACAGTGTTTTTTCTGATCCCTGGCGATATCTTCCGGGGCAAATCGGCGGCGGCGGGTCTGGCCGCGGTCGGTTCCATCGGCATGATCGGCGCCTTTCTCGCTCCCTGGTTCTGGGGCATTGCCAGGGATTTGACCGGAAGCTATCGCGCCGGGCTTCTTTCTCTTTTCTTCCCGCTCCTGGTGGCGGCACTGATCATGCTGGTCCTGCGCCGCCAGGCGCACAATGCACGGCTGCCGATGCAGAAAACGGCCGCCAGTGTTTAGCCTCATCACACATCCGCACAAAAAGGAATTCGCCATGAAAAAATCCGCCCATGTCCTGACGGCACTGACCCTGGCTCTGACTCTGACCGTTCTGCCTGTAGCCGCCCAGCCGCTGCCCAGCGCCAGCCCCGAAAGTGTCGGCTTTGATTCCGCCCGCCTCAAAAAGCTGGAGGACTATATGTCCGGCGTGGTGACCGAGGGCCGGGTCGCGGGCATCACCACCCTGATCGCCCGTCACGGCAGGCTTGTGCACTTCAGGACCTATGGCCAGGCCGACCTCGCCTCCCAGCGCCCGATGAACAAGGACGCGATCTTCCGTATCTATTCCATGACCAAGCCGATGGTCGGTGTCGCCATGATGATGCTGTTCGAGGAAGGAAAATGGCAGCTCGACGATCCGGTCACCAAATTCATTCCCGAATTCAAGAATCTGCGGGTCATGACCGTCACTGCCTCGGGCAACATCCTCACCGAACCCGCCAGGCGACCGCCCACCATGCGCGAAGTGATGAGCCACACCGCCGGCTTCGGCTATGGCCTGGAAAACGTCCATCCGGTCGATAGAGCGTTCATCGATAGAACCGTCATGGCCACCACCAGCCAGCAGCAGATGATCGAGCGCATGGCCGACATCCCGCTGAAATTCCAGCCGGGCGAAGGCTGGGCCTATTCCATCGCCGTCGATATCCAAGGTGCCATTGTCGAGAAGCTTACCGGCAAAAGCCTGGGCGCCTTCCTGGACGAACGCCTCTTCAAGCCGCTGAAGATGACCGACACCGCCTTTCGCGTCAGCCCCGACCGCGAAGGCCGGCTGGCCCAGGTTTATCAGGGCGATCCCGCCGGCGGAAAACTGGCCATCGCAACAACGGGAATCACGATCGACATTCTCAAGCCGGGGGGCCGGGAGAATGGCGGCGGCGGTCTCTATTCCACCACCGCCGATTATGCCCGCTTCGCCCAGATGTTGGCGAACAAGGGCGAGCTGGACGGGGCGCGCATCCTGTCGCCCGTATCCATCGAACTGATGGGCACCAATGTCGTCTCCCAAGATGTACTGAAATCCTCCGGACCGCAGGGCTTCAACGAAGCCATCGGCTTCGGCCTGGATTTCCGCATCGCCATGGACCCGCGCCGGGTGGGCCGTATGGATGGCAAGGGCAGCATGGACTGGGGCGGCGCGGCGGGCACCTGGTTCTGGGTCGATCCCAGCAACGACCTGATCTTTGTCGGCATGGTCCAGCGCCTGGGCGGCGGCGTCGAAGATCTGCGTCCGCAATCGCGGGTCTTCACCTATCAGGCCCTGATCCATCCGGAAAAGTGAATGTCCAACACGGAGTTGAGTCCATGAAAAAGCTATTCGCCGCATTTGCTTTCGCGGCGCTCTTGCCGGCGGCGCCGGCCGAAGCGCAACCCACAGCGCCCGCCCCCACCCTGCCCGTCACACCAGCGCCATGCGGCGTCTTCAAATCCGCCGAACAGTTGGAAGACAGGCGGGTGACCTTCCGCCTCTGCGCGCCTGGCGCCACCGAGGTCTCCGTCGCCAGCGAGATGCCGTCCATTCCCCGTGGTCCCGGCCTGGCCATGGCCAAGGACGAACAGGGCCTCTGGGCTGCCACCACCCCCGAACCGGTAGGGCCCGATACCTATCGCTATGGCTTCCGTGTCGACGGCGTGATGGTGGTTGATCCGCTTGCCACCAGCTATGCGGAGAACCGCGCCGGCAACACCAGCACGATCGAGGTCAAGGGCCCCGAAGGGGACTATCAGAGTTATGACAAATCGATCCCGCACGGCACCGTAAGCAAGGTGGAATACTGGTCGACCTCGCTGGGGGCACTTCGACGCGCGCGGGTTTATCTTCCGCCGGGATATATGCGCGACAGCCGCAGATATCCGGTGTTGTATCTTGTGCATGGCAATGGCGACAGCGACGATTCCTGGGTCGGCGTCGGCCACGCCAACTACATTCTCGACAATCTGATCGCGGCGGGGAAGGCCAAGCCCATGATCGTGGTCATGCCGTTCGGCCATACGCCGAACGAACCCGCGGTGCGCCCCTTTACCTATGTCAACGAAGATTTCGGCAAGGATCTGCTCAACGAGCTGATCCCGTTCATGGAAAGCAATTTCCGCGCCCTGCGCGACCCCGATCATCGCGCGATGGCGGGCCTTTCCATGGGCGGGGCGCACACGCTGCAATTCGGCCTGACACACCCGGACGTTTTTCATTCCATCGGCATTTTCAGCATCGGGCTTCGCGGCGATGACGTGATTGCCCAGTATGAAGCCAGGAACGCAGACATCCTGCGGCGCAGCGCCCGGGATATAGACGTCATCCGTTACTATGTCGGGAAAGACGATACGCTAGTCTATGCCAGCGTCGCGCCGACCGTAGCGATGCTGCGCAAATACGGCCTCAAGATCGAGTTTACGGAAAGCACCGGCGGCCATACCTGGATCAACTGGCGGCGCTATCTGCTGGATTTTGCCCCTTATCTGTTTCGCTGAGAGGAAGCCCCATGAAAAAATCCGCCCATGCCCTGACGGCACTGACCCTGGCTCTGACTCTGACCGTTCTGCCTGTAGCCGCCCAGCCGCTGCCCAGCGCCAGCCCCGAAACTGTCGGCTTTGACTCCACGCGCCTCAAGAAGCTGGAAGACTATATGGCCGGCGTGGTGGCCGAAGGCCGGGTGGCGGGAATGACCACCATGATCGCCCGTCACGGCAAGATCGTGCATTTCAAGACCTATGGCCAGGCCGACCTCGCCTCCCAGCGTCCGATGAACAAGGACGCCATCTTCCGCATCTATTCCATGACCAAGCCGATTGTCGGTGTCGCCATGATGATGCTGTTCGAGGAAGGCAAGTGGCAGCTCGACGACCCGGTCACAAAATTCATTCCCGAATTCAAGAATCTGCAGGTGATGACCGTCACTGCCTCGGGCAACATCATCACCGAGCCCGCCAGACGCCCGCCCACCATGCGCGAAGTGATGAGCCACACCGCGGGTTTCGGCTACGGCCTGGACGTGGTGAGCCCGGTGGATAGACAGTTCCGGGAAAAAGGCGTCACGGCCGCCACCAGCCAGCAACAGATGATCGAGCGCATGGCCGGCATTCCGCTGAAATACCAGCCGGGGACCTATTGGGCCTATTCCATAGCCGTCGATGTCCAGGGCGCCATCATCGAGAAGCTTACCGGCAAAAGCCTGGGCGCCTTCCTGGACGAGCGCATCTTCAAGCCGCTGAAGATGACCGATACCGCCTTCCAGGTGACCGGCGGCCGCGAGGGCCGTCTGGCCCAGGTTTACCAGGGCGATCCCGCCGGCAAAAAACTGATTCCGGCGACGACAACCGCATCGGGTAACCCGATGCCCGATTACACCAGGCCGCCGGTACGGGAATCCGGCGGCGGCGGCCTTGCTTCCTCAACCGGCGACTATGCCGCTTTTCCCAGATGCTCTTGAACAAAGGTGAGCTGGACGGCGTGCGCCTGTTGTCGCCCGTATCCATCGAGCTGATGGGCACCAATGTCGTCTCGCAGGACGTATTGAAGATTCTCAATGGACCACAAGGCTTCAATGAATCGATCGGCTTTGGCCTGGACTTCCGCATCGCCATGGACCCGCGCCGGGTTGGCCGCATGGACGGCAAGGGCAGCATGGATTGGGGCGGCGCGGCGGGCACCTGGTTCTGGGTCGATCCCAGCAACGACCTGTTCTTTATCGGCATGGTTCAGCGCATGAACGGCGGCGTGGACGACCTGCGTCCGCAATCGCGGGTCTTCACCTATCAGGCCTTGATCCATCCGGAGAAGTGAATGTCCGACACGCCTGACCCCGCCCCGCCTGCGCCTCCACCGGCGGCATCCGCACCGCCGCAAGCGGAGCCACCACAGCCTGCACCCGCGCCCCCTGCGCCAGAGGAACCAGAAAGCATGCACGCCCATAGGCCAAAGCCGGTCCGCAACTGGCGCGAACTCGCGACCGAGATCGCCGTCATCGTGATCGGTATCCTGATCGCCTTGTCCCTGGAACAGATGGTCGAGAACTGGCACGAGCGCAAGCAATACCGCGAAGCGCGCAATGCCATGTATGACGAGCTGAATTACGATGTCAGCAATATCAACCGCCGCGCCAAGTTCGAACCCTGTATCCGCCGGCGCCTGCAGGAAGTCGGCACCTTGCTGGACCGGGCCGAGAATGCCGAACCCTTCGAGGCGCCGAGTTGGATCGGGAACGCCGCTTCCTTGCGCATCCGTTTCACCGCCGAACCCGAAGCCAGCCGCAGCAGCCTTTTCACCTCAAAGGAGCAGGCGACCTTCGGCCGCCTCTACAGCTATCTGCACTCCGTCGATATCGAGCAGGACCGGGAACGAATGGCCTGGGGCCGGTTGCAGATGTTGATAGGCCGCGGCAGCCTGTCGACGGAAATGATCTATGGCGCGCGCGCCGCGCTCGCCGATGCCGCCTATGAACATGATCGCATTGAACTGCTGCTCCGCTTCGTCAAGGTGATTGCCCTGCAAGCCGAGGTCCGCGGCAATGTCGATATCTTCAAGGCGGCCAATGTGCGTTTCGAGCCGGATGCCTGGGCGCATTGTCTGCCCATGAATACGCCCAAGGAAAGAGGCGAAAAACTTTCCTATATCGTACCGAACCCGTCATGACCGACACCGCCGAACCGACACAGCAACCGCCCGTGGAAAAACCCAAACGCATTTGGTACGGCTGGCTACTGGGCGTCTGCATGGCGCTCGTTGCCGCAACTAGCGCCGCGCATGCACAAAAGCAGCAGGTCCGCGCCCTGAAAATCACCGTGCTGGTGACAAACCTGGCGGGCAATGCCCGGGCCGGCGATGGCGAATGGGGCTATTCCGCCCTGGTCGAGGCCGACGGCCGCAAAATCCTTTATGACACGGGCAGTTCGCCGGACATGGTGCTGAAAAACGCCCGGGTGCTGCGCGTCGATCTCTCCGATGTGGAAGAGGTCGTCTTGTCCCACAATCATTGGGACCATGTCGCCGGACTGATGACCCTGCGGCGGGAATTCGCCAGGACCAACCCCAAGGCCTTCAGCCGGGTCCATGTCCCGGCACGAATTTTCGAGCCCAGGCTGGACAGCGCCGGGCAAGACCAGAATGGCCTGCGCGCCATCCGCGCCGACTATCTGGCTACCGGTGGAACCTTCATCGTCCATGACAAACCGACCGAACTGTTGCCGGGCCTGTGGCTGACCGGCCCCGTCCCCCGTCCCCACCCGGAAAAGAACTGGTCGCCCGGCCTTTCGCTGCGGGCGGCGAACGCGCTGATCGAGGACAATGTGCCGGAAGATTCCGCCCTGGTGATCGATACCGCCGAAGGCACCGTGATCCTGACCGGATGCGGCCATGCCGGGATCGTCAATATCGCCGAATATGCCCGCACCATCACCGGCGGCAGGTCCCTGCTGGCGGTGATGGGCGGGACGCATCTGTTCGCCGCTCCGGACCAGACGGTGCAATGGACGGGCGAGCGCCTCAAGGCGTTGGGCATCAAATTGCTTCTGGCCGGTCACTGCACCGGCATCGAAGCGACTTATATATTGCGCGCCGCCACCCAACTGGACCGCAAGACCGCCATGGTCAGCACGGTGGGCTCCTCCTTCACTCTTGGCCGCGGCATTACTTCGGGAGCAGTGGCGCAATGACCTTGCATGCAACCCTGCAGGACGCCGCTGGAAGCGTTCCCAATCATCCCTGGCTGCGCTTCGAGGGCCAGTCTTGGAGCTACGCCGAAGGCAATGCGCTAACCGACAAGATCGCGTCCGGCCTGCTCACACAGGGTGTCAAGCCGGGTGACCGTATCGCCCTGCTCTTCGCCAATTGTCCCGAACTGGTGTTCTGCTATTACGCCTGTTTCAAGATCGGCGCTGTGACGGTGCCGCTCAATGTCCGCTTCCAGACCGCCGAACTGGTCTATGCCATCAATCATTCCGGCGCGAAAATCCTGATCGGCCAGCCCGATCTCATCGCGCCCCTCTTGGCGGCACGGGCCGAACTGACCGGGCTGGAACAGATTTTCACAACCAATGACGAATTGCCGGGCACCAAAAGCTTTTCCTCCCTGATCCCGGACTCGTCCCCGCAATTGCCCATTGTCGCCGAAGATCAGCTTGCGGCCCTGCTTTACACCTCCGGCACCACCGCCCGGCCCAAGGGCGTCATGCATACGCACGCCACTTTAAGGCAGCAGAGCCGGAATTATCTCGCCGTACTCGGCCCAGCCGCCTATGCGCAATGCCTGATTTTCCTGCCCATATGCCATATCGCCGGATTCAGCATTTTGCTGCTGACGACGACCGCTGCCGCCGGCACCGTCACCCTCCAGCCGCGCTTTGATCCCGGGGCGGCGCTGCGCGCCATCGGCGAACACAAGATCACCTATACCGGCGGCCTGCCGATGATGGTCAATGCCATGATCAACTACCCAAACGCGGGGACATACGATCTCAGCTCGCTTCTGATCTTCACCGCGGGCGGCGATTGCGTCCCGATGGAGCTGCAGAACCGCTTCCACCAATTGTTCGGGGTCAATGTCGATGAGCTCTGCGGTATGACCGAGGTGATGTATTCCAATCAGCCCTACAATCTGGGAGAGCGCCGCCCCGGCTCGGTCGGCAAGCCTTTTGGCGATGTCCGCATCCGGTTGGAAGACGGCCAAGGCAACGAAGTGCCGGACGGCCAGACCGGCGAGATCGTGATCCATAGCGGCGCGGTGACCTTGGGCTATTGGAACGATCCGGAGAACACGGCGGCGGCGCTGAAGGGCGGCGGCATGCATTCAGGCGATCTGGGGCGACGCGACCAGGACGGCTATCTCTGGTTCATGGGCCGGGTGAAAGACATCATCATTCGCGGCGGCTCCAACATCTCGCCCGGCGAAGTGGAAGATGTGCTCTACACCCATCCCGCCGTGTATGAGGCGGGTGTGGTGGGTGTACCCTGCAGCGAGTTGGGCCAGCGGGTGCGCGCCTATGTGGCGCTGAAACCCGGCGCCAGCGCGACCGACAAGGAATTGATCGCCTGGGCCGCCAAAAGCATCGCCGCCTACAAGGTGCCGGAAACCGTCCTGTTCCTGCCCGCTTTGCCCAAGGGCTTGACCGGCAAAGTCCTGCGCAAGGCGCTACGCGACCAGGCAAGTGCAATATGATGAAGACCATAAGGGGTATGGAAAAATGACCATCAACCGCCGCACGCTTTTGCAATCATCCACTGCCGCCGCGCTGGCCGCCCTGCCGCCGGTTTCCGCGCGGGCGGCGGGCGATGCCGCCACCCTGAACACACTGTTCGACGCGATGTTCAAGGAAGGCCTGCAGCGCAATCCGCAAGGCGCCACCCTGCTAGGCCTGGACAAAGGCGCCAATGCAGCCCTCAAGGCCCGGATGAACGACGCATCCGCTGCCGGTATCGCCGCGGACAAGGCACAGACCGCCGATCAGTTGCGGCGGCTCAAGGAATTCGATGCTTCCGCCCTGACCGGCATGGACCGCATAAATTACGACACGGTGCGTTATATCCGCGAGACTGCCGTTCGCTTGCAGGCTTTCGCCTTCGGCGGCTCCGCCGGCTTCGGCGGCTCGCCCTATGTCGTCAGCCAGCTGACGGGCGCCTATCAGAATGTGCCCAATTTCCTGGACACCAAGCATGGCATCGACACCGCCCAGGACTCCCAAGCCTATCTTTCCCGCCTGGAAGCCTTTGCAACACAGTTGGATGACGAAACCCAAAGGCTGACGCATGACAGCGCTCTGGGTGTCATACCGCCGGACTTTATCCTCGACCTGGCTTTGGCCCAGTTGAACCAGACCCGCCAGCCTGCCGATCAAACCGTGCTTGTGACATCGCTTGCCCGCCGCACCCGCGAAAAAGCACTGCCGGATACTTACGCCGCAAACGCCGCCCGCATCTATTCCGAGAAAATCGTTCCGGCACTGGAACGCCAGATCGATGCGGTCGCGGCCTTGCGCCCCAAGGCCAAACATGCCGCCGGCCTTCAGGGCATCAAAGATGGCGCCGCTTTCTATGCCGCCTCGCTTCAGGCCTTCACCACCACCCGCATGACGCCAAAGGAAATTCATCGCCTCGGCCTGGACCAGGCCCGGGAGATTTCAGCGCGGCTGGACAGGGAGCTGCACGGCCAGGGCCTGATCAAGGGCACGGTGGGCGAAAGGCTGACCGCCCTGAACCACGATCCCAGATTCCTTTTTCCCAACACCGATGCGGGAAAGATCGAGGCCATCGCCTATTGCAACGCGCGGCTGGACGCGGTGCGGCCCCGCCTGCCCGCCGCCTTCAAGACCCTGCCGACATATGCCTTTGAAGTGCGCCGCGTGCCGGTCGAGATCGAGGCGGGCGCGCCGGGCGCCTACAGCCAGGCGCCGCCCATCGACGGCTCGCGCCCGGGTCTGGTCTATTTCAATCTCAAGGACAGCGCCGACTGGCCGAAATTCGCACTGGCCACCACCACCTTCCATGAAGGCGTGCCGGGACATCAATTGCAGCAAGGCGCCGCCCGCGCCAATAAGGGGTTGCCCATGATCCGGCAAACCGTCGGCTTTTCCGGCTATGCCGAAGGCTGGGGCCTCTATGCCGAACAACTGTCGGACGAATTGGGAATTTACGAAGACGATCCCGTGGGCCGCATCGGCTATCTGCAGATGCAGCTGTTCCGCGCCGTGCGTCTGGTGGTGGACACTGGGATTTTCGACCTGGGTTGGAGCCGCGAGAAAGCCATCGACACTTTCGTGACCATGGAAGGCCACGCCCCCGGTTCGGCGGCGCGCGAGGTCGAACGCTACTGCGTCACCCCCGGCCAGGCCTGCAGCTACAAGATCGGCCACACGGTATGGGTGCGCGGACGCGAACGAGCCAAAAAGGCGCTGGGCGCCCGCTACGACATCAAGGATTTTCACGAAGCCGGATTGGGCTGCGGCTCCGTCCCCCTCGAAATTCTTGATACTGTCATAGACCGCTACATCAAGGCCAAGGCGGCCTGACCATGTACGAGCTGGTCCTCACCCTGGTTTCTTTCGTCTTCGCCATCGCGATGACGCATTTGCTGACCAGCGCCACCGAGCTGATCCTGGCGCGCGACCGGGTGGTGTTTTCGGGATTGCAGACGCTGTGGATGGTCAATGCCTTGCTCGCCTTGATGATCAACTGGGTCGGCTTTGCCGGTTTCCATATCCAGCACTGGACGGTCGTGGATGTGACCTTCCGCTTTGTCTTCGCCATTGTGCAGTATTTCACCTGCTCGCTTTTGACCATCCGCGTGTCGGAAGAAGGCGTGGTAGACATGCGCGCCTTCTACCGTTCCCAGCGCCAGGTGATCATGGGGGCCTATATCGCCATGTTCCTGGTCACCACCGTCGGCAACTATCTTTATCGCGATGCCTCTCCCGCCTGGCAGGTGCAGAATCTGGTTTGCTTTGCCGCCATGCCCGCCATCGCGCTGGCCGCCTTTGCCCGCCCCGCCTGGATGCAATGGGCGGCGGGCCTTTTCATTCTTTCGGTTGGCTTGATCTTCCTGGTGCTTTGGATGCCGGTTTAGGAAAGGACTGCAAGTGTTCAGAAGACTTCTCCTGGTTTCAGCCCTCCTGCTGCCGGTAACGGCGCTTGCCCAACCCTTGCCGCAAGCCATGCCGGAATCGAAAGAAGATATCTATGTCGTGCGCTCGTTCCGCATTGCCCGCGTTACGCCGACAAAGCTTTGTTCGCAGGCCAAATTCGGCAAGCTTCTCTACGAGGACCATTATTACTTCAAGTCGATCAATGTCCGCACCACCGACGGATTGGTCATCGACGCCAACGTCGCCACGGTCGGCAATCTCCAGGCCTGTTTCGGGGAAACCGGCGATCCGCAGGTGACCAATTTCTTCGCCAAAGGAGACCTTGGCACAACCAGCTTTGTCGGGCGGGGACAATGTGTGCTGGTCCGGCCGGACTTTCCCGAACCCGGAATTTCACCGCGCAGGTGCTACCTTAATCTCGAAAATCTGCCCAAGCCCTATGTCGGCGGGCAATTGACCACCAATACCATTGTGTCCAGGCAGGCCATCGGCGCGGTTACCGACCCGCCGGGTTACACCCAGCCGTCCATTGCAACCGTCAGGCTGTGGCGGCCCGCGCCGAAAAGCCCGAAGTGACCGTTCCAGCCGTGGCCGGCTTAACGGGCGGCAGCGGCCGGATCGGCGTCCTGCGGGGTGCGCATATTCGTTACCATCGACTGGACGCTGTCATTCAGGACCGCCCAGCGCTTTGCGATCGCCAGAAACCGGTCGCGGCCCTGGTCCGTCAGGCTGTAGAAAACGCGCGAAGAGACGCGGGCGCGGCGCACATGCAGCGCCCCTTCCTTCGCCAGGATTTTCAGAAGCGAATAGAGCACCCCAGGGCTCGGCGCGACGCCGAAGTCGGAATGTTCCACCAGTGTCCGGGCAATTTCCTGTCCGTACATCTCATGCTCCGTAAGCACGGCGAGCACAAGAAACTCCGTCAAACTTGCGTTGGATATCTCACGCGTGCACTCGCCAGGCGCGGAGTCCGTCCCCGCCTGAGCCCGCGCCCATCCCAATGATGCGCCCAAACTCACATTTTCCTCCGCGCAAGCCCTTAACCCGGAAAAACCGTCCCACCAACCGGAGCGAAAGTCCTAGACACGGACTGCACGCGACCTGTCGGCGACTCCTGACGCTGTTCCCATGCGCTGACAAAATCTCATCCTATCTGGGCGCGGAGTCAATTCCATGTGCGACAGATCTCGCGCAGGAATGCCGCGATCGGCCGAGGCAGTCACAATCCATCCACGATCAAATTATTCCATTGCCGCATGATAGCGCTTCCACTTTCGGCAAGCTCTGCATTCGCTATCAACAGTATCACTTTACCGGCGGGCAAAGCCGGGATTTTAGGTTAACGTGCCAGCGGGGCACGGGGATTGGAATCAGCCATGGCGAAAATTCGAGCCGCCACAATGCTGCTGTGCGGGATGACACTTTGCGGATTGTCCGTATTCGCACAAACACCACCCGACCCCATCCGCATCCTGGTCGAACGGCTCGATCTCGAAAAATACAAGGCCACGATCAAGGGACTCACCCAATTCGGCGACCGCCGCCAGGGCACCGCGCGCAACCGCGCCGCCATCGATTGGATCGAGGCGCAGCTCAAAAGCTATGGCTGTACCAATACCGAGCGCCTGAAATACCAGCATGGCGAGGAAGGCCCGCATGGCGTGCTTCAGCCGCCACCCTATGCCACCGGCCCGGTGTTCAATGTCGGCGGGGCGCGGGCGCGCGGCAACCGCCGTCCCACCGGCGTCAATTACGATCCGAACCGCCAGCCCGATGAAAAATTGCGCGCGCTGAACGCGCCGCCTGCCGTCGCGGGCGAGCGCGAGGAAGTCTGGTGCACCAAAATCGGCACCACACATCCGGAGGAAATGTATATCGTCGCCGCCCATATGGACGGCATCGGCTTCGGCGAAGCCGCCAACGACAATGGTTCGGGCACCGCGCTGGTGATGGAGCTGGCGCGCATCTTCTCCAGCCCCGATGTCACCAGCACCCGCTCCATCCGCTTTATTCTCTGGAACAATGAAGAAACCGGATTGAACGGGGCGCATGCCTATGTCGAACAGCGCGCCAAGCTTCAGGGCAAGGAAGACCCGGCCGGATCGGGCCGCTATCCCGAACCCAAATGGCTGGGCATGATCCAGCATGACATGATGCTGTTCGATCATGGCATGCCCGGCCCCGATGGCAGCCTGGCCCGCGAGCAGCGCCCCGAAGCCGACATCAATGTCGAGTTCCAGGCCAATTCCAAATTCTCCGCCCAGAGCCAGGCCCTGGCCTGGGCGCTGGCCGGCGCCAACGAGCAGTATGCCACCAACTATCCCGCCACCATCGGCAGCCATATGACCAACACCGACTCCCGCGAGTTCCAGGATGTGGTGGCCGCCGTCAGCCTGCGCGAGAATGAGCGCGGCGCCCATATCGGCAATGGCTGGGACCCGCAATGGCACCAGCCCACCGACATCTATGCCACCTATGACGACAAGGATTTTCGGCTGGGGCTGAACGCGGCCCAGACCACACTGTCGGGGATCGCCAAGCTGGCGGGCGTGACCTTGAAAAAGTAGCGAGGCGAAGCATTCACCTCTGCTAAACTGCATCCGATTCAGGGGCGTCGCGGTGACCAGACCTTATATATGTGCGGGCCTGGTTCTGGCCCTTATGACGGGCTCGGCTGCCGCCCAGCCCGCGGTGGAAAGCTATGCCGATCAGGCCAAGGCCTGGTGGGCTGGATATCTCAAGGACTCCCAGCTCGTCACTTTGCCCGGCGGCCGCAAGCTCAACCTTTATTGCCAGGGCAAAGGCGCGCCGGTGGTCATTCTGGATTCCGGCCATGGCCCGGGCGCCTTCGCCTGGCGTTTCAGCCAGGCCGGCATCGCCCGCACCACCAAGGTCTGTTCCTACGACCGTGCCGGTTATTGGAAGAGCCCGCCCGCCGCGGGCGTTCGCGATGCGGGCGCCGAGGCCGACGATCTTGCGGCCCTGCTCAAGGCCGCCAAGCTCCCCGCCCCCTATGTGATCGTGGCCCATTCCATGGCCGGATACATCGCCCGCCTCTATACCGGCCGCCATGCAAAAGATGTGGCAGGCCTGGTGCTGGTCGATCCCTCGGTGGAGCACCAGGACAAGGTCCTGAACGGCATCATGCCCACCGCCGGCGCCATGATCAGCGCTGACAGGATGCGGCGCCAGGCTTGCGCCACCGATCCGCGTCCGGCGGAGGCGGCGGGCAAATGCCTGGAATTCCCGCCGCCCGAGGATTTGCCCAAGGAGTCCGTCGATTGGTTTGTCCAGGCGCAAGGCCCCTCCTATGCCGCCACGGCCTTGAGCGAATATCAGGCGATGGACGCGGCCAGTTCCGATGCCGTGGTGGCGGAGAAAAGGAACCTGGGCGACATGCCGCTGATCCTGCTCAATGCCGGCAACAAGATGGTCTTCCTGCCGGGCCAGACAGCGGAGCAGACCGATGCCCTCACCGCCGCCTGGCTGCAATTGCATCGCGACATCCTGCCCATTTCCAACAAAGCGGAATTGCGGATGGTGGAAGGCTCCGGCCATTCGATCCCCCGCGAAAAGCCCGATGCCGTGGTGCGGGCGGTGAACGACATGGTGACGGAGTTACGCGCCAAAAAGCGACGCTGACTTTTTAACGGGAGATGCCGACATGACGCGCAGACTTGCCCTGTTGCCCGCCCTCCTTCTGATATCCGCCCCTGCCTGGGCGCAAGTTGCCGAGCCAAAAATCATTGCCGAGAATGACAAACTCGTGGTCAGCGAGACCATCGCCAAGCCCGGCGAATCCACCCCGGTCGCGGTGCGGCTGGGAACGGTGAATATCTATCTGGAAGGCGGCACCGCCGAAGCCACCTATGCCGACGGCACCAAGGCCACCGTCACCCGCAAGGCGGGCGAGACCCGCATCATCGCCGAAAAGCGCGCTTATTCGGCCAGGAATATCGGCACCACCACCATTCATGTCATCACCATTGCGGTGAAATAGGGGCTTGAAATGACAGGTCCCGACCGCCGCACCATCTTGCAGACCGGCACGGCCGCCGCCATGCTGGCCTCCTCCACTTCAGCACAGGCCGCCATGTCCGACATTGTGAAAATGGATGCGCGCTCGCTGTCCCATGCGATCGCGGCCAGACACGTCTCCTGCGCCGAGGTGATGACCGCCTATCTCGACCAGATCGCGGCGCTGAATCCCAAGGTCAATGCCATCGTGGCGCTGCAGGACCGGGACAAGTTGATGGCCCAGGCGCGCGAGCATGATGCCCTGCTGGCCAAGAGCCAAAGCTTGGGCGTGCTGCACGGCTTCCCCCATGCGGTGAAGGATCTGCAACCGGTCAAGGGCATCGTCTCCACCTCCGGCTCGCCGATCCTCAAGGATTTCGTTCCGGCCGGCGACTCCCTGGTGGTGGCGCGGATGCGCGCCGCCGGCGTGATCTATATCGGCAAGACCAATGTGCCGGAATTCGGCCTGGGCTCGCACACCTACAATCCGGTCTATGGCGCCACCAAAAATCCCTACGACCAGACAAGGTCGGCGGGCGGCAGCAGCGGCGGCGCGGCGGTGGGCCTGGCGCTGCACATGCTGCCCGTCGCCGATGGCACCGATTATGGCGGCTCCCTGCGCAATCCCGCCGGCTGGAACAATGTCTGCGGCTTCCGCAACAGTTACGGCGTGGTGCCCACCCCGGGCGAAGATGTCTGGATGCCGTCGCTCAGCGTGGCGGGCGCAATGGCGCGTAGCGTCTCCGACCTCGCCATGCTGCTGTCGGTCCAGGCCGGTTACGATGCCCGTTCGCCGCTGTCCTTGGACGGCACCGGCGCGCGCTTCATGGCGCCGCTGGAAGCCGACTTCAAGGGCAAGCGCATCGGCTGGTTGAATGACCTGGACGGCGTCACGCCCTATGAACCGGGCGTGCTGGAAGTCTGCCGCGAAGCGCTCAAGACCTTCGAAACTCTGGGCTGCACCGTCGAAACCGTCAGCCCCAAAGGCTCGGTCGAAGACACCTGGCAGGCCTTCATCAAAATCCGCCAGTTCCAGCAGGGCCCGAACTTCCGCGCCTATTACAACGATCCCGCCAAGCGCGCCTTGCTTAAGCCCGAGGCGATATATGAAGTCGAAGGCAGCCTGAAACTGACGGGGCCCGACGTGACGGCTGCCACCATGGCGCGCACCCGCTGGTACAATGCGGTGAACGCCTTGTTCTCCCAATACGACTTTCTGGTGATGCCGACCTCCCAGACCTTCCCCTTTGACATCAAGGAAACCTGGCCGCACCAGATCGCGGGCAAGACAATGAACACCTATCACGAATGGATGAAGGCGACCTGCATGGTTACCATGTCGGGCTGCCCGTCTTTGGCAGTGCCCGCCGGATTCTCATCGACGGGCCTGCCCATCGGCATCCAGATCGTCGGGCCCGCGCACCACGATCTGGACTGCCTGAAAATCGGCCATGCCTATCAACAGGCCAATAACTGGACCGCCAAGCGGCCTCCACCGATGCTTAAAGTGTAAAACGCAAAACGGCCCCCAGCTATTCCGCCGGGGGCCGTCTGCACGCACGTCAACAAAGCTGCCTACTTACCTGCCATAGCCATAGCGGTAGTCGTTGTAACCGCCGCGATAGCCGCCATAGCCGCGGCCATAGCCATTGTCGTAACCATAGTCGCGACGATCATAACGGTCGTCATAGCGGTCATTGTTCTGCGAGGCGGCGATAGCCGCCAGGGCGAACAGGCCGATGCCAAGACCGATGGCCAGGCCCGCGCCATTAT
>CBHTTW010000025.1:0-16333 GCA_966096025.1 uncultured Alphaproteobacteria bacterium
CGTCGAGCCGCATCGGCAGGCACAGCGCCGAGCCGAGCCGCAGCGCGGTCACCGACGGGAGCGCGGCATAGCGGCTGTGCGCGGCGACGTCGTCGAGCTGGACGCGCTCGCCGGTGCCGAGCACGTCGCGCACGATCGTATCGGAGAGCAGCTCGTGCGCGCCGTCGAGCACCGAGCCGTTGCGGTCGCGGGGGGGCGCGGCGGTGTTGGTGGGGGGTTGGGGCGATGGCGCTTACGAACTCTCGGGCTATAGTTGGCGCGCCAGCGCGGCGCGCGCGCCCGCCGCCGACGGGCTGGTGGCGGTCAGCAGCCGTTCGCATCCCGATGCCAAAACCGACGAACTGCTCAAGACCCTGCCTATCAAGGGCAATACCAATGCCGGCTCCTCGCTGAAATTCTGCCTGGTGGCGGCGGGCGAAGCCGACATCTATCCGCGCGCCGGACAGACCATGGAATGGGATACGGCGGCGGGACATGCGGTGCTGGCGGCGGCGGGGGGCCGCATGACGACCTGGGAAGGCGCGCCCTTCGTCTATGGCAAGCCGGATTTCCGCAACGGGCCGTTCATCGCCCGGGGCCGCTAGCGCTATTGATCGTAGTTGTGGCGCGACGAATAAAAGACCAGCGCCATCAGGCCGACACCGAGACCGACCGTTACCACTATTCCCGCAACCAGGAAGGTCCAGCCCCAGCCGCTCATCTGCACGCCGGACATCGCGGTCCAGACCTGCACGGCATACCAGAGCGATGCGAGCAACAGGCCCAACAGGATTGCCAGCGCGATCCAGCCTGCGGCCGAAAGCGGTGATTTCTGGTCATTTTTGGGCGGCGCGTTCATCTTGAGCCCAAATCCTAGTCTCAATTTCCCTGTAAAAAAGCCCCAATCGGCGTAAAGATTCGCGGCGGTTGGGCAAGTGATTCGTTTCGGGCGTCTTGGCGCAAGAACGTCCGAAGAAGGGAAGCCGCAAAATGGACCGCAAAAAATTCATCACCGGGTTGATGGCGCTGGGAACGCTTCCGGCCGGCACGCTGCTGTTGCCGATGCAGGCCGCGGCGCAGCCCAATGGCGCGCCGGATGCCAAGGACAAGCCCGCGGATTGGCGTTACACCGCCGATGAGATCACCAATGCGGGCGCGGATTTCTTCGGCATCACCACCGAAGCCATGGCCAAGGGCGTCCAGCATGTGTTCGGCGATCTGGGCCAGCCCGATGCCTATATCAAGGGCGATGAAGGCTCGGGCGCCTTTGTGGTTGGCGTGCGTTACGGCTCCGGATGGCTGGTCCGCAAGACGCGCGAACCCCAGCAGGTCTATTGGAAGGGCCCCTCGGTCGGCTTCGATGTCGGCGGCAATGCCTCGAAATGTTTTACCCTGGTCTACAATCTGCGCGACGACCGGCGGTTGTTCCAACGCTTCCCTGGTGTCGAGGGCAGCTTTTATCTCGTGGCTGGTCTGGGCATCAACTACATGCGCAGCGGCGGCGTGACCTTGGCGCCCATGCGCACCGGCGTGGGCCTGCGCGCGGGCGTGAACGCGCACTATCAGGTCTATTCCGACCGCCGCGACTGGTTCCCTTTATAGCGTCTGGCGTTTGCTAGCCGCGAGGAATTTTGCGGCCTGAGCAGGGTGAGGCCCGGTTCGCGCGATCCGCGCGAACGAAATGGTCCAGTGGACCATTTCGAGGGCCAAACGCGCGGAGCATAAGCGACGCGCCGGGCAGCTAGCCCTATCGATAGACGAACTCACTCGCTACCGCCCTCGCCCGCTAATCGCGGGCTCGAAGCGGGGCCAGCTTTTCTAAGCTCGCCATGCTCGCCAAGAAAAGCTAGGCCAAAGAACCGCGGCTAAGCCGTAGCTTCCTCAGTCTTGCTCTCTGCATTGCCCCCACCCACGGCGGGCATGTAGAGAAGCAGCATGGCCGCGACATAGGTCGAGGAGAACGTCCCGACCAGAATGCCGAACAGGATCGCGACGCTAAAATTGTGAAGCACCGGGCCGCCGAACAAAAGCGGGATCACCGACAGAGCGGTGGCCGCCGAGACCAGAGTGGTGCGGGTGGCGATCTGGTTGGTCGACAGGTTGATCATGTCGACCAGCGACATGCGTTTGTACTTGCGCCGGTTCTCGCGCAAGCGGTCGAACACCACCACCGTATCGTTGATCGAGTAACCCGCCAGCAGCAGCAGCGCAGCCACGGTGTTGATGTTGAAGTCCAGATGCGTCACCGAAAAGAAACCCGCGGTGACGAACACGTCATGACCGGTGGCGATCAAGGCGCCGACGCCATACTGCCATTCGAACCGCACGGCGACATAAACCGAGATGCAAATGACCGCCAGGATGGTGGCCAGGATGCCCTTGTTCAGAAGCTCGCCCGAAACCTTGGGCCCCACCACTTCGGTGCGGCGATATTGATAGCCCGCGCCCAGCTTGGCCTTGATCTCGCGCACCACCGCCTGGTCGGCTTCGTTCTGGTCCACGCCGGCAACCTCGCGCGGCTGAACCCGGATCGAGGCGCAGCTCCCGGCCGGGCGGTCGCATTCGCCGCCGCCGAAGGTCTGCACCACAGGGTCGTTATAGCCCAGGGCGATGATGTCGCCGCGCAGCTTGCCGATATCGATCACCTGCGCCGATTTGACTTCCATCAGCACGCCGCCGGTGAAGTCGATGCCCAGATTGAAGCCCTGCCAAAGGATGGCGACGATCGAAATCACCATCAGCAAGCCGTCCACGCCAAAGGCCCAGAACCGGTATTTGACGAAATCGACGTTGGTGGTCTCGGGGATAAACCGCAGCAACGGCATGGGCGGCGCTTTCAAAAAATCGGGGGGAACCTACAGGGCGGGGGGGCTGCGAACAAGCGGCTTGCTTCTGGTCCAAACCCCTGTTTCTGCTAGAGTTCCGGCAAAAGCGGAGGGAAAAAACCATGAAAAAGACCCTGATTTGCGTCCTGGCCGGGCTTGCGACGCCGGCGTTGGCCCAGGGGCCCGCGCCCTTGATCGATAATCCGCGCGTCACGGTGCGCGATGTGGTGCTGCAGCCGGGCATGCCGGGTCCCGCCATCAGCCATGCCGGCGACTATGTCATCCTGTATTTCGAAGGCGGGCGTATCCGTTCCGCCGACGGCAAAACCGCGACCCATGCCTCCGGCGGCGCAAGGTTCGGCCATGGCGGCTCCACCAGCGACACCGCCTTGGACAAGCCGGCGCATGAGATCGTAGTCGAATTGAAGGACTCCCCCTCCAACACCGTGCCCAACACCACCGGCCTCCCCCCCGCCTTCCCCCGCGAGGGCTCCAAGCTGATCCTGGAGAATGACCGCATCCGGGTGTGGAATTACGCCTGGGTGCCGGGCAAGCCCACGCCCATGCATTTCCACAATACCGAGGTGGTGGTGGCCTATCGCGGCAACGGCGACGTCTCCTCCACCACGCCGGACGGCAAGGCCACGGTCAATCACCGCAAGGCGGGCGACATCGTGTTCAATGTCGCCAACCGCAGCCATTCCGAGGCGCTGGTCCAGGGCGAACAGTCCGGCATCATGCTGGAACTGAAATAGCCGCCCTTACGCAGCCGCAAGGTGGAAAGGGCACAAACGCCCCGCTATCTTGGGCTACGCAAAAAGGGAGGCTTTCATGCTCAAGAGATTGCTTTTGGCATCGATGTTTTCGGCGGCGGCCGGCACCCAAGCTTTCAGCGCCGCCACCATCGATCCCACCCGCGCCATCGGGCTCATGCCCGACCAGATCCAATGGACCAAGGGCGTCAACAACGACACCGCCTGGCCAATCGGCGACCCGAAGAAGCCCGGCCACTGCCTGGAATTGATCAAGTGGCATCCCACCCATTTCAGCCGCCCGCACTATCACAGCAATGCGCGCTATGCGGTGGTGCTGGAAGGCACCTGGTGGGTTTCAACCAGCAATGTCTATGACCCCGACAACAATACGGTGGGCTATCCGGCCGGTTCGGTGCTGACCGATCTGGTCAAGGGCGTGCATTATGACGGCGCCAAGCCCGCGACCGGCGATGCCACCATCGCCATTTTCATGGACTGCCCGCTGGACGGGGTTCCTGCTGAGACTAAGCCCTAGCCTTTTTGCCTAGCATGAACGTGATGGCGGCGGAGGCGATCAGGGCCGCCGCCATCAACAGATAGGACGCGCCCGGCGAACCGGTAATGGCGTTCAGGCGTCCGACGCCGTAAGAGCCGACAAACGACCCCAGCGCCCCCATGCTGTTGATCAGGGCGATGGCGCCGCCCGCGACATTGGCGGGCAAGGTTTCGGCGAGATAGGCGAAATAAGGCCCATAAGGCGCATACATCATGGCGCCCGCAATGATCAGCAACACAAAGCTGGCCCAAAAGTTGGTGCTGCCCAACAGATAAGAACCATAGAAAGCCGCCGCCGCAAGAAACAGGCAGGGCCAGACCAGGGGCATGCGCTTCTTGGAAAAGTCTGACAGGGTGGCGATCGAAATCTCCGCGATCACCGCCGCCAGATAAGGCACCGCCGACAATAGACCCAATTCCGTCATGGTCATGTCGCGGGTCTTGAGAATGGAAGGCAGCCAGATCACAAAGCCATAGACCCCGATGCTCCAGAGGAAATATTGCGCCGACAGCGCGATCACCTTGGGGCTTTTGAAGGCGGCGGCATAGTTGCGGATCGGCGCGATGCCGCGCTGCTCTTGCGCCAATTGCGCGTCCAGCGCCTGCTGATCCGCGGATGCCAGCCAGGCGGCGTCGCGGGGATGATCCGCCACCACTTTCCACCACACAAAGGCCCAGATCACCGGCGGCAGGCCCTCGATGATGAACATCCAGCGCCAGCCGAATTCCGACACCAGCCAGCCCGACAAGAGCGACATCCACAGCATGGTCGCCGGATTGCCCAGCACCAGAAAGGCATTGGCCCGGGCGCGCTCGTTTCTGGTGTACCAGCGCGACTGCAGGATCAGCATGGCGGGCAGGACGGCGCTCTCCACAATCCCCAGCAGAAACCGATCAAGATAAAGAAGGTTGATGTCGGTGATCAGGCCGGTGGCGCTGGCCAAAAGGCCCCAGCCGATCAGGCCGAAAAAGATCAGCCGCTTGGCGCTGTATTTCTGGGCATAGATGGCGCCCGGAATCTGGAACAGGAAATAGCCCAGGAAAAACAGCGAACCCAGCAGCGAATTCTCGGACGCCGAGATGTTGAGGTCGGTGGCCATGCCCGCCGCCGCGCCGAAGCTGAAATTGGCCCGGTCGAGATAGGACAGGCTGTAGCTGACGAAAATGACCGGCAGCAGCATGGTCCAGCGGCGATTCAGGCTTTCTCCCCCGTTCAAGCGAATTCCCCTTAGTGTCGTGGTTTTGAAGTTCGCACCGACATCGATATCATGCTCCTAGCGAACTTCGAAACCGAAACGACACTAGGAATCAATAAGTTACCAGTGTCCTTCGATTCCAAAATTCGCCTGGAGGCCGATAGAGAGATCATGCGAATTTCGGAATCGGGACACTGGTTGCGGCCTTTTCCGGCCTGCTCTAGCTTTGCCCCAGAACAATAAGGTGGGGAACGCCATGAACAAGACCATGCACGCTGCACTCCTGTCTACTCTGCTGACGGCAGGCAGCGCCCTGCCCGCCTTGGCCGCCGCCGACACCAAGGTGCTGGACCATCACGTCGCCAACATGAAATCCGGCAACTTGGAGGCGGTGCTGTCCGACTATTCGCCCGACACAGTGGTGGTCACGCCAGCCGGCATGATCACACCCGACGGCGTTTTTGTCGGACACGAGATCCGCACCCTTTTTCGCGCCCTGACCAGCAAAGACAATCTGCCGGGCAACAAGACCATGCAGACGCGCTATCAGAATGCGGGCCCCGACACCTCCATCATGCATTGGGTGCAGTTCAAGGGCACGCCCAAGGAAATTTCCGGTTATGACGTCTTCGTGGTGCGCGGCGGCAAGATCGTCTTCCAGAGCGTGACGGTCAATCCCGCAAAGAAATAAACTCTTTCGTGCCGCAGCACGAAAGAATTTTTGCCAAGCCGGCCCGCGCACCAGCGTAGCGAGGGCCGGCGCGCCAGGATAACAAGCGATAATGGCATCATGCCAAACCGGCCCGCGCGTCAGGGCTTGGCACGAAAACAATTATTGCCAAGCCACCCGCGAGTCAGTGACGGTACGGCGGCCAGCAAACCAATCCGTCGAAACTGTTGCGCGCCAATCCCACAAGGATACCGGCATGAGTCAATTTTATTGCGATATCGACGCGGCCGGGCCCTCCATTGCCCATCTTGGCGGCGCCGAGGGTTCGCAAGACAGCATCAAGTTGAAGATTTGCGGGCGCAAATTGATGATCGCCGTCAGCGGCGAGCCGTCCGGCAACCTTTTGCTGGAGCGGTTTCAGGAGGGGCTGGCGAGCAACTTGTTGCAGCCCGGCATGCGCACCTTGGTCGACATGACCCGGTTCATCGGCGTGGTTGACTGGCAAGCCATGGCGAAATTGCGCGAAATGGCGCCCTGGAGCGAAGACAAGGATCATCCGCCAAAGACCGCCTATTTGTTGCGGGAAAGCGGCGCGGCCTTGCTGGTCAAGGCGGTTGGCGCGCTTTTTCCCGGCAGCGAACACCGGATCTTCACGCAGCAGGCCGACGCCATCGCATGGCTGGAAACCTGATCTTTTTGCGAGTTGGTGCCCGATCCGCTTTTTGGGTAATTTGCCAGCGGGGAACAGAGGGGCAGTGCCATGCGCGCCATCACTTTCCAAATCGTATTTGCCGCCGCACTTTTCGCCGCCAGCCTCATCTTCAGTCCCGCCTTCACGCCGGCTTGGGCGCAAATTGCCGGCACCGCCAATCTCGGCGGCGCGCAACCCATGGTCAGCACACCGATCCCGGATGGCGATTTCGCCGCCGTGGCCAAAAGATTGGGGCTGGTGGAAAGCGCCAGGCCCGCGCGCGCATTGATCAAGGGTTGGCAGGCGCCGCGCAAGATCCTGGTGGGCGTCGACAACAACACCAATCGGCTGGCCTGGCTTCAGGCGGCGGCGCCCGGTGTCAAGCTGGTGGCGGTGCGCACGCCGGAAGAAAAAAAGCGAGAGATCGCCGACGCCGATGCCTTGCTGCGCATGCCCTGCAATCGCGAGGATTTCGCCGCGGCCAAGAAGCTGCACTGGATCCAGCAGGGCAGTGTCACCATCGCCGGCTGTTCCGAAGTTGCCGAACACACCACGGTCCGCCAGCACGTGCCGCAGCAATTGCTGGCCGGCACTGTGGTCATCACCAATTTGCAGGGTGTTCTCACCCGCCCGCTGGCCGAGCATGCCATTGCCATGATGATGGCGCTGGGCCGCGGCTTGGACATCAATGTCCTGCAACAGGCCAAGGGACATTTCGACAAAACCGCAATTCCGCCGGGCCGGCTTTGGGTGTTTGAGGGGCGCACCTTGCTGGTGGTCGGATTGGGCGGCATCGGCCGCCAGGTGGCCCAGCTCGCGCACGGCTTGGGCATGACAGTGATCGCCACCGACCGCTCCGACCGTCCCAAGCCCGATACGGTCAGTTATGTCGGGCGGCCCGAACAGTTGCCGGAACTGGTTGCCAAGGCCGATGCCGTGGTGCTGGCAGTGCCCCTGACGCCGGAAACCCACCAGCTGTTCAATGCGGCGATGTTCGCGCGCATGAAAAAAGGCGCGCTGCTGATCAATGTCGCCAGCGGCGGGGAAGTGGTGAGCGCCGATCTGGTCGCGGCGCTGAAATCCGGCCAGCTCGGCGGCGCGGGATTGGATCTGGCCGATCCGGCCAATCCGTCCCGTCTGGAGCCCAACGATCCCTTGTTCGGCGCACCGAACCTGATCATGTCGCCCGAAACCGCCTCGCACGCGATCGATACCACCGCGGCATCCGGCGGCGAGGACATGTGGCTCATCGCGCGCGAAAACCTCAAGCGCTATGTCGCCGGCGACAAGCTCTATTCCGTGGTGGACCCCAGGCGCGGCTGGTAGAGTTCCCCGAAGGACCAAGCCGGGAGGGCCCATGAAACGCACGTTCATCGCCGCCGCGATTGCGCTGATCGCGAGCACCGTTCCCGGTTGGGCGCAAGGCCCTAAGCCGGCGCCCCTGCCCTGCACCTCAACGATGGGCCTCAATTACATCTGCGACCTGGGACGCCCCGAAGACTTTGTCTGGATTCCGGGCACCAAATACATCATCACCGGTGGGGCGGTCGCCACCGGCGGCTGGGGTCTAATTGATACACAAACCAAGAGTTTTCGGCAGCTCGATCTCAGTCAGCCCAGGCCCGACCTCAAGACCTATCCCGATTGTCCGGCCATGCCGGATGCCAAACGGCTCACCGCCCATGGTGTCGCGATCCGGCCCACAAAGACGGCGGGGCTTTTCGCCTATTACACCGTGACCCACGGTTTTCCGTTTGAAAGCGTCCAGGTTTTTGCGCTGGACGCGCGCGGGGCGGCGCCGCAGCTGCATTGGACCGGCTGCGTCCAGGTGCCCGACAATCTTCGCGGCAACGGCGTCACCGCCGCCATGGACGGCACCATCTACAACAGCGTGCAGATGAAGAACGGCGCCAAACAGGCGGACTATTTCGTCGGCAAGGTCACCGGCGGCCTTTATCAATGGAAGCCCAGCGACAAGACCTGGCGGTTGCTGCCCGGCACCGAATTTGCCGGCAACAATGGCGTCGAAATCTCCAAGGACGAAAAAGAAATCTACCAGGCGGTTTCCGGCAGCCATTCGGTTGAAATAATCTCCCTGGCCGTCACGTCAAAACCGGTGCGCCGGGTGGAATTGAAATGGTTCAATGTCGATAACATTCACTGGAGCGGCGATGAGCTGCTCACCGCGGGGGTGATGGAGGACGAGCCGGCCTGCAACGGCACCCGCAAGGAGATGATCGAAAACAGGCTCGATCCCGCCTGTCATCGCGGATTTGTCGTGGCCCGGATCGATCCCGTCACGGCAACCTATCGCGTTGTGGCCTATGGTCCGGCGATAGCGGAGTTCGGAGGCGCTTCCACTGCCCAGATTGTCGGCGGCAATCTCTGGATCACCTCCAACCAGATGGACCGCTCGGCCTGGCTTCCTGTGCCCGGCCTCAAGCACTAAGAGATCGCCGCCTCTAGTAATTCCTCATGCCGTAATAGGGCGGCGGCGCGATCTCCGGCAGGAATTCCGGCTTGACCCCGACGAGGCGGAACACCTGTTCGGCGATGGGCGTGATCTGACGCGGCTCGATATCGAGCAGGACCTGCTGAATGCGCCCGTCCTCGCGCGGGCGAGTCGCCAGCGCGCCGATGCTCTTGAGCAATGTCCCCCATTGCGCCCCAATGCCGGGTGCAGCCAGCACGGCGGGAGGAATGGCGACCCTCATCAGCATCTTCATAGGCTCACCCGCATCTCATCGGTCCGTCCGGTCGAGGAAGGCGCGAGCCAGCGCCTCTACTTCGGCGGGGTCGTCCAGCAAGGCGCGCAATTCCGCCACCAACTCCGGCAGGCGATTGGCGAGGTGTGCGGCCGGATCGCCGCCCACGCCAGTAACAGTGCCGCGCCAGTGCGGCGGTCCCGCCCCGCGGGACGCCAGCCGCTCCTGCAGCCCCACCCGCAGCAAGTCCAGCCACATGGCAGGGCAGTAGGACAGATTGAGCGACCAGCTCGACTCTCCCGCCCCGGTGTGATGCACCGTGCCACGCGGCACATATAGCAGCGTGCCGGGTTCCAGATCGACCGTCTGCTCCGCCGGCCGCTGTGCATTCGCTAGCAACGGCGCGAGCGCTTGCGTAATGACGTCCGAACCCAGCGTATAGCTGTCGGGCGCGGCCGGCACCATCGGCGTCTCGCCCACTTGCCAGCGCTTGGCGCCGGTGAGCTGGATGGTGAAATTCTCGTTCTTGTCGAAATGCGGCACCGCGCCGCCCCCCGCGGGCGTGAAGAACAGGCTGGCGATCACTTTGCGGCGCGGCGCGCCTAGGAAATCCGCCAGACTATCGGTCAGCGCAGGGACAGGCACATTGACGAAATAGAGCGTGGCGCCGGTGTCGCGCAGTTGCGCCGCGTTGTCGGGCGCAATCGGAAAGACACTGTGAGCCACGAATTCATTGGCCAGCCAGGCCTGCGCCCCTTCCTGCGCCGCGGATGCCAGTCGCCCCGGATCGAGCGGGCCGACCGCCTCACGGATGAACGCCAGGTCGTTCGCCGCCAGCGGCAGCAGCGCCATGCGCCTCTGCCAGTGTTCTGCAAAGAACCGCTCCGCACCGATGGGCGACAGCAGCCGGCGCCAGTCCAGGCTTTCAGTCATCGGGGCGTATGGCTCGGCCATGAGCGCAGCATCCCATGGATGCTGCGCTTCTCATAGCCGGCGCCTCTAGAAGTTGAAACGGACGCCAACCCGGATTTCCCGGCCCAGATAGTCGTACTGCGTGACCGAGTGGGTAGGGCCGCCGTTCGACTGGACGCCGTCCTGGGTGCCCGGCTTCATCTGCGGCGGGATGTTCAGGGCGTTGTCCACCGCGCCATAGATCTGCCAGTTGTCGGTCCAGTCATAGGAGGCGCGCAGGTCGAGATAGGCGGTCGGATCGACATTGAACACGCTGTCCGGGACCGTCCAGCGCGCCGACCCCGACGCGGGCGCCCGGTTGCCGGTGTTCCAGAAGTTGTTGAGAATGGCGGACCCGTACCAGCGCACCTGGGTGGTGAAGGACCATGGCCCGGTCTTGTAGTTGGCCGACACCAGCCCCTTCCATTTCGACGCACCCGAGGTCTGCGCTGGAGCGCCCGCGCCCAGCACGCCGGCATAGTCATTGATATCGACGACACCGGGCGTCGAGGTGGGCGAAGTGATGGTGAGTTCGTCGACATAGTTGGCGTTGAACGACAAGGCCAGCGTGTCCTCGTCCCACAGCGAAGTGACGTAGCTGGTCTGGATGTCCAGGCCCGAAGTCCGCAGCGAATTGATGTTGATCGGCACGCGGTTGATGATGCTGAGGGAGCCGTTCGGGCCGCCGAACACCAATGTTGCGGCACATACCGGATCGTTGATGTTTGCCTTGCAGGTATCGAGGATGAAGTTTTGGGCGAGGGTGGCGATCTGGCCCGTCAGGTTGATGCTGTACCAATCCAGCGAGAGGCTGAATCCCGGAATCCAATGCGGCGTCAGAACAACACCGCCCGAGATGGTGCGCGCAACTTCGGGCCTGAGTGTAGGATTGCCCAGCACATTGTTGATGATTGACACTTGCAGGCCGGTCTTGGGATCGGTGGTGCTGCCGGTATTGACGTTGGCCGGCGCGAACAGATCCTGGACCGTGGGGGCACGAATATCCACCGACCAGGTGGTGCGCAGCCTGATGTCATCGGTCACTTGGCTGATGGCGCCCAGCTTCCAGGTCTCGACCACACCGGAGGTGGAATAGTCGGTCATGCGCCCGGCGGCGTTGAACTCCAGCGACTTGACAAATGTGTCTTTCAGGATCGGGGCGGTGACTTCCAGATAGCCTTCCCGCACATTGATGTTCGAAGAGGGGAAGTTGGCGTAGTTGGCCACCGCATAGCCGCCATTGTCGCCGATGGTGGTGGCGACGTTCTTGCCGGCTTCCTTGCGGTAATGGAAACCGAAGGCGGTGGCGATCTTCCCGGCTTCCAGCCCCCAGGGCAAGGTACCCTGCATGTTCGCCTCGAACACGTCCATGTTCATGGTCATGTTCTCGAAGTTCGAGTTGTTGTTCGTCGCATAGCGGATGCCCGCCGCACTGGCGACACCCTCGCCGATGGAATTCACGGGAACGCAGCCCGGCATCGCCGTTACCTTGCCGACCACGACCGGAGCCTGGCCCGGCAGCGAGGACCGGCAGACGATGCTGCCCAGCGCGAAGCCGGAAGTGCCGCGATTGGCGGGGGTGACAACCACCGCATCCTGGGCGGCAGTCAGGTTGGCGATGATCGGCACGCCGGTGACGCGGACCGATAAGCGGGTCTGGGAATGGGAGAAATAGCTGTTCCAGGACCAGTCATCGCCCAGGCTGCCTTCCAGGGTGAAGACGCCGCGCATCAGCTGGCGGCGGTTATAGGTTGTTGCCGGCGCCAGCGCGCCGGCCTGCTGGCGGGTATAGTTCTCGCCGGTGACGGTCCGGTTGTTGAAATTGTTGCCGTTCAACGTGCCCATGGTGAAGGACTGGACGCCGCCGGCGATCATCTGGTCGCGGACCGAGGCCGGAAGGAAGGCATTGTCCTGCCGGATCACCAGGCCAAGCTGCTGGAACGACTGGGCGTCGCCCTTGCCGGTGAAGTAGCCGTAATTCAGCTGCAGCGAAGCCTTGATATCGGGGGTGATATCGTACCAGCCATGCATGAACAGGGTGTAGGTGGTGTTGGGATTGCCCAATGTCTGCCAGGGCGCTTCGCTGTCCCGGTCGGTCAACGACCCGCCATTGGAAAGGGCACTGCCGGTAAGATTGCCGAAATTCACCTGCTGCACCTGGCCGCCATCGACAAAGCGGATGCCACGAAAGGCGTTGGCGGGCGCCAGCGCGGTCACGCCGTTCACCCCGACCGTGCCGGTGCCAGCCGGGCTGGAAACCACCAGGCCGCCTTGCGTCGAATTCTGCAGGCCGACATGGTCGGCAAGGACAAATTGGGTGTTGGTGGGACTCGCGGTGGCCGCCGTGAAATTCGGGTTCGAGACCAGATAGGTGCCGCGATACCACTTCTGCTCGATCAAGAGAGCGGTGTCGGGACGCTTGTTGTAGCTGGCCGCCATCTCGATATGGCCGCGTTCGCCAAAGAGATACGAGCCCCACATCATGTCGGCGGAAACAGAGCGCACCAACCCGCTGGTGGTCTCGCCGCCCTGCACCCTGCCCTTCAGGCCGGTATAATTCTTGTCGATGATGAAATTGACCACGCCGGCCACCGCATCGGAGCCATAGGCGGCCGAAGCGCCGCCGGTGACTGTTTCCACACGCTGGATGACGGGGCTGGGCAAGGTCGTGACGTCGACACCGCCGGTCAGGTTGGCGTTGACGATGCGCTGGTTGTCGAACAGCACCAGGGTGCGGTTGACGCCGAGATTGCGCAGATTGACCAGGTTGGCGCCCGCCGTACCGGGAGAGGCGGCGCCCTGCGAGGCGCCAAAGGAAGCCGGGGGAGAATTGAGCTGGGGCAGCTGCCGCACATCCTCGGCGATATTGCCATAGGCGTTGCTTTGCAGTTTTTCGGTGTCGATCACCGTGACGGGTGTGGGCGCTTCGTAACCACTGATCGTAATACGGGAACCGCTGACGACGACCGTTTCCACATTGGTTTCGGCCGCTGGCTGCGCGTAGGCGCCGGGAGGTAACAGGGTGATCAGGGCTGTTGCCGAGCAGCCGACCATCAGCCTTTGCATAAGGTTGTTCATGCGTTCCCCCGTTTGTTTGGCAGCCCGGATTTTTGGTTGTGCGGTGCTGCCGTTTGTTGTTGTTCTGTTTTTCTCCCGACGGCGATATGAAATACGCAACAAGACGAAATATCCTTGTCGCGTGCCTAGGCAAAGTCAATACAGGCAAGGCGGTCCGCGCTGCACCATGCTTTCGCCGCGCTGACAATTTGCCAGCATCGCGTGCTGGCTGTGTTGCGGCGCAGAACTGAACTGGAAGAAGCAGATCGAGAAGGGCACGAATTTGGCGGGGCTCGATATTCGAAACATCCTCACCGAAGCGGTGCGCCTGCATCAGAACGGGCAGTTGGAGCAGGCCGCCACGCTTTATCGCAAGGTCCTGACCTTCCATCCGAATAATGCCGACGCATTGCACCTATTGGGCATGGTTGCATTGCAACAAGGCCAGGCCGAAACCGCCGCGAAACTTATCCGCAATGCTATCGCCCAACACGATCGTGAGGCGGCTTATCATTTCCATCTCGCTCTTGCGTTGCAGACCCTGAACGACATGGAGGGGGCGACAGCCGGTTATCGCCGGGCTTTGGCCTTGAAGCCGGACGATCCCGACACCTACAACAATATGGGCAACGCACTGGCGGCTCAGGGCAAGCTGGAGGACGCGGTGGCCGCGTTCCGCCGCGCGCTTTCCCTCCAGCCCGGCAATGCGCTGGTGCACAATAATCTGGGCAGTGCGCAAAAAAGCATGCGGTTGTGGGATGAGGCCGAGGCGAATTTTCGCAAGGCCACCGCGCTGCAGCCCGATTTTGCCGGCGCTTTCGTCAATCTGGGCAATCTCAATCGCGACAAAGGCGATTTGCGTGCGGCGGAAAATTGCTTTCGCCGCGCCCTCGCCTTAACCCCGCACGACACTGCCGCCCATTGCGGGCTGGGTTTGACCCTGTGGCACTTGGGTCGTCACGACGAGGCCCTGGCCAGTTATCGGGCGGTCTTGAGCGTGGATCCCAATCACCCCGAAACACTGGTCAATCTGGGGATTGCCCGGGCAGAGTATGGTGCGTTGGAAGAAGCCGAAACCCTCCATGCCCGCGCATCGGCCATTCGACCCCGGGATGCCGACATTCTCAACCATCTCGCGTCGGTGCGGCTGGCGCGAGGCGATGGCCCCGGCGCAATGGAGACGATCCACCATTCGCTGGCCGTTCAGGAAACCCCCAAGGCCAGAAAATTGTTTGCCGAAATCGCCAAACGCTTCGATTGGAGCGAAGGCGATGGAATGCGCCGCATCATGGTGCGCGCCCTCACGGAACCCTGGGACAGACCCGGCGCGCTCAGCCGCGCCAGCGCCAGGATCATCCAGTCTCATCCCGTGATCGGCCCCCTGGTGGCACGCGCAGACACGGCATGGCCGGACAATGAAGAGGGCCAGCTCTCCATTGCGCAGCTGCTGGGCGATGCGGGGTTCGCGCCGTTGGCAGACGATGCGCTTCTGATCGCGCTTCTGACCTCGGCGCCCAACAGCGACATTCCGCTGGAACGCTTTTTGACCATGCTGCGCGCCGCCATGATGCGGAAGCTGGTGGACAAGCCGAATATCGGCGCGCAGGCGGAATCCTTCGCTTCCGCATTGGCGCAACAATGCTTCATCAATGACTATATCTTTGTCGCCGGCAAGGAAGAGCTCACGGCGGCCACGGCGGCGCGGGCGCAAGTGGAAACGGCGGACTCCGCGACACCGATGCAGCTTCTGCTGGTGGCTTCTTACTTCCCGCTGCATCGCTTGGCCAATGCGAAAAGACTGTTGGAGCGGCCATGGCCGGAGCCGGTGGAAGCGGTATTGACCCAGCAGATACGCGAACCTCTCCAGGAGCTGCGCTTGCGCGAGGATATCCCGCGCCTGACCGGGATCGAGAATCCCGTCTCGCGGCTGGTGCAAAAACAGTATGAGGAAAATCCCTACCCGCGATGGGTGCGGGCCGCGCCGGATACGGCCGACACCATCGGATATTTTCTCGGCAGCAAGTTTCCACTCTCCGGGTTCGAGCGTCCCCTGGGAGGCGGCCCTCGCGACATACTGATCGCAGGCTGCGGCACCGGGGAACGCTCCATAGCCATGGCACGAAGATTTGGCGCTTCGCTGGCGGTGGATCTCAGCCTTTCCAGCCTCGGTTACGCCCGGCGCAAATCGGAAGAATTGGGATTGCCGGTCGCTTATGCTCAGGCAGACATTCTTGAGCTCGCGCATGCGCTTAAACCGGGCGGACGCCGGTTCGATCTGATCGAATGCCTGGGCGTGTTGCATCACCTTGCAGATCCCTGGGCCGGTTGGCGCGCCTTGCTGCCAATGCTGCGGCCAGGCGGTTTCATGCTGCTGGGCCTCTATAGCGAGACGGCGCGGCGCCCCATCCTTGCGGCCCGGGGGCGCATCGCGGGCCTGGGATTGGGCGGCAGCGCCCAGGACATTCGCGGCTTTCGTCAAGAATTGATCCAGAGCAGCGAGCTAAGTTCTCACGCCTCCATTCTGGAATCGGAGGATTTCTTCAGTCTCAGTGCCTGCCGTGATCTGCTTTTCCACGTTCAGGAACAAGCCGTGACCTTGGCTCAAATCGCTGGTTTCCTCCAAAGCCACAATCTCTGCCTTCTCGGATTTGAGTTGGACGATGCGGTGCTGGCCGCATATCGCAAACGCTTCCCGCGGGACAGGGCCGCCACGGACCTGGCCTGCTGGGAGGCGTTCGAAAGGGATCATCCGGGCCTGTTTGGCGGCATGTACATCTTCTGGGTTCAGGCCGGCGGCGCCGGCATTTGATGGATGGGCATTTGATGCTTGTATTCGGGCCGGGCACTTTTACAGTTCGCGACCTGGAACGCGCCGGAGGGATTGATGATCAATATCATGCCGATCTTCATCAATTTCCTGGCGGTGGAGTCCTTGCGCCTCGACAATGA
>CBHTTW010000026.1:0-16154 GCA_966096025.1 uncultured Alphaproteobacteria bacterium
AGGCTTCGATCCTGGTGGGCGGCAGTGTGCTGGTGGAGAATGTCTTCAGCTGGCCGGGCATCGGCACCCTGGCCTCCGAGGCGGTGAAGGCGCGCGACAATCCCGTGCTGCTGGGAATTTTCATCGTCACCGCCCTGCTGGTCAGCCTGTTCAATCTGGTCACCGATATCGCCTATTCCATCGCCGATCCCAGGGTGGAGCTGGGACGATGAATTTCGCCCGCCGCTTTTTCGCCCGTCCCACCGCCATTTTCGGTTTTGCCGTATTTGCGGCCATTGTAGCGATCGCGCTGGCGGCACCATTTATCTTCGCGCGCGGACCTTTCAGCATCGTTGGCATGCCGCTGTTGCCGCCAGGCGCGCCGGGTCTCTTGGCGGGCAGCGATGTGCTGGGCCGTGACATGGCGGCAGGCTTGGCCTATGGCGCGCGCATCTCCCTTCTGGTCGGCGTCACCTCGACCCTGTTCGCCGTGGGAATCGGAATCCTGCTGGGCGCGGTGGCCGGCTATTATGGCGGGCTGGTCGATGATCTGTTGATGCGCTTCACCGAATTCTTCCAGATCATTCCCAGCTTCGTGCTGTTGATGGTGCTGGTGGCTTTCTTGCAGCCCAGCCTGACCTCTACCGTGATCGGTATCGCCCTGGTGACCTGGCCGCAGGTGGCGCGGGTGGTGCGGGGAGAATTCCTCTCACTCAGAAGCCGCGAGTTTGTAGAGGCGGCGCGGGTGCTGGGTATGCGCGATGCCCGCATCATCTTCACCCAGATTTTACCCAATGCCCTGCCGCCCATCGTCGCGATCAGTTCCATGATGGTGGGCATGGCGATCCTGACGGAATCGGCCTTGAGCTTTCTGGGACTGGGCGACCCCAATCTTTTGAGCTGGGGCAGCATGATCGGAGACTCGCGCTCGGCCATGTGGGTGGCCTGGTGGACCACGGTACTGCCCGGCCTTTCCATCATGGTGACGGTGCTGGCGCTGAATTTCATCGGCGATGCGCTGAACGATGCTCTCAATCCCAGGCGAAGGGCCCGATGACCGCGCTGGTTTCGATACGCGATCTGACGGTGGCGCTGCCGCAAGGCGCCGACCGGCCGCTGGCGGTCGAGACTGTCAGTCTTGATGTCGGCCGCAAGGAGATCGTCTGCATTGTCGGGGAATCCGGCTCGGGCAAATCGATAACGGCGCATGCCATTATGGGCCTGTTGCCGCGCGGCGTGACGGCCACGGGCGGACAGATTCTAATCGGCAGCGCCGACCTGTTGCGCGAGGCACCGGAGGCGTTGCGCAAACGGCGCGGCCGCGACATGGCGATGATTTTCCAGGACCCGATGGCGGCCCTGAATCCGGTGGTCGCCATCGGCAGGCAGGTGACAGAACAAATCCGCGCCCATCGCGCCATGTCCGAGCATCAGGCGTTGAACCAGGCCGGTGAGCTCTTGGGCCAGATGGGCCTGAAGGATATCGCCGGATTGCTCAAGGCCTATCCGCATCAACTCTCCGGCGGCCAGCGCCAGCGGGTGATGATCGCCATGGCGCTGTCGCTTTCGCCGCAGCTTCTGATCGCCGACGAGCCGACCACCGCCCTGGATGTCACCACCCAGGCGCAGATTCTCAAACTCATCAAGCGTATCCAGGCCGAACGCGAGATGAGCGTTCTTCTGATCACCCATGATTTCGGGGTGGTGGCCGACATGGCCGACCGGGTGGCGGTGATGCGTCACGGCCATATTCTGGAAAGCGGCGCGACCGGCGCGGTGCTGGGCAATCCCGGCGATCCCTATACCCGAGCCTTGATCGCGGCGGTTCCCCATGGCGAATGTGCCTTGCCGCCGTCGCCTGGTGTGCGGCCATTGGTGGAGGTAAGAGGCTTGACCAAACGCTTCCGCCGCGGCGGCCTGTTTTCGCGCGGCGCGGCAACGACCGCGGTGGACGATGTTTCGCTCACCCTCAGCCGGGGCGAGACTTTGGGAATCGTGGGAGAATCCGGCAGCGGCAAATCCACCTTGGCGCGCTGTGTGATCCGTTTGCTCGATCCCGATGCGGGTGAGGTGCTGCTGGACGGCGCCGATATTGCTCATATGAAAGCGGGCCGCTTGCGGCCCTTGCGCCGCCGCGTTCAGATGGTGTTCCAGGATCCGTTTTCGTCCCTCAATCCGCGCCAGACAGTCGGTGACATCATCACCGCCGGGCCGCGCATCTATGGCGAGCCTGCCAAACAGGCTCGCAGCCGTGCCGCAGAGATGTTGGAACTGGTGGGATTGAATCCGCAAGTCATGGACCGGTTGCCGCATGAATTCTCCGGCGGCCAGCGTCAACGCATCGGCCTGGCGCGCGCCTTGATGCTGAAGCCCGATGTGCTGATCGCCGATGAGCCGGTCTCGGCGCTGGATGTGACGGTGCAGGCCCAGGTGCTCAAACTGCTGGACGATGTGCGCAAGCAGATGAACCTGGCCATGCTGTTCATCACCCATGACATGCGGGTGGCGGCGCAGGTCTGCCATCGCCTGATGGTTATGCGCCACGGCAAGGTGGTGGAATGCGGCCCGACGCGGGACATCTTCGCCGCGCCGTCCGATGACTATACCAAGGCTTTGCTGGCGGCGATCCCGGGTCGCCGCCAGGCGATATAACAGGAAGGAAAGCGCCATGCGCATCGCCGTCGCCGGTTTCATGCAGGAAACCAACTCTTTTGTGCCTTTCACCACCACGGTGAAAACTTTCGAGGAACAGTATTTTCATCGCGGCGACGAACTCCTCACCGCCTTCGGATCGGCGCGGCTGGAAATTCCCGCCGCCCTGGATGTGCTCAAAGAAGCGGGCGCCACGCCGGTGCCGTTGCTGGCCACCATGGCGATGGCCTCGGGCACGGTGGAGCGCCAAAGCTTCGACGCGATCATGGGCGAAATCGAACAGCGGCTGAAGGATGCGGGCCCTTTGGATGGTGTGTTCTTGGCCCTGCATGGCGCGATGATTGTGGAAGATCAGCCCGACGCCGAGTCCGAGATCGTGCGGCGGGTACGCGCGCAATTGAAGCCGGGGACGCCCATTGCGGTGTCGCTGGACCTGCACGGCCATATCACCGCGGCGATGATCCAGCCCGACGTGGCCTATATCGGCTATCGCGAATTTCCCCATATCGACATGTATGAAACCGGCCATCGCGCCGCCAGCCTGTTGATCGACTGGATCAACGGCAAAGTGAAACCGGTGATGGCGCTGGCCAAGCGCCATATGGTGTTCAGTCCCGATTCTGCCCGCACCGGTGTGCCGCCGCTGTCCGACATTGTGGCGGAAGGACGCGCCATGGAAGCGCGGGGCGAGGTGCTGCATGTCTCGCTGTTTCCGGTGCAGCCCTGGATCGACACGCCCGATCTGGGCTTTGCGGCGCTGGTCTGTGCCGGTAGCAAGGAAGCGGCGCAGGCGGCCGCCGACAAGCTCGCCAAGCTGGCCTGGGACCGCCGCGCGGAATTTGAGCCCAATGTCACGCCATTGGACGAGATCATCCGCATCGGCCTTTCCTCGCCCGGCCTTACCGCCGCCAGCGATGCCGGCGATGCGCCATCGGGTGGCGGCGCCGGCGATTCCACCGCCGTCCTGGCGGCGCTGCTTCATGCGGGCGCCGACAGAGCGGATCGCATCACCATCTGCACCATTGTGGATGCGCAGGCTGCGGCGGAAGCGGCCAGGGCCGGTGTGGGCAAGATGGTTACGCTGAAGGTCGGGCACAAGCGATCCGGGTTGGGCGAGCCGCTCACTGTCACCGGTAAGGTGAAAGTCATCAGCGACGGTACGTATGTGCTGGAAGGGCCGGGCGGCAACGGCATGGTGGGCGAAATGGGCCTCACCGTGGTGCTGGCCATCGGCGCCATCCGGCTGAACCTGCGCTCCATCGCCCATTTCGAATGGGACCTGGGCATTCACAAGTCGGTTGGCCTGGACCCGGCCAAGGCGGCGTTGGTGTTCGTGCGTTCGCCGGCGCATTTTCGCGCCTCTTATGCGCCGATCGCGGCGCGTATCTTCCTGGCGGATACGCCGGGGCCGACTTGCCTGAACATGCGGCGCATCCCCTGGACCAAGGTGACGCGGCCGATCTATCCGCTCGATCTGGTGAATGATTAGACGGGGTGCAGAGGCGCCCGGCGCGGGCGCGCTGGCGTTTGCGGCTTTCGGAAGGTCTTGAGCATCTGGCGCAGGCTTGGCTCCGCGACCTGTGCGGCCGCCTTGTCCACCGGCAGCCAGGCCAGTTTGCGCGCATTCTTCTCCGGCCAGTCGTCCATCTGCTCGGTGACCTCCAGCGCGAAGACCTCGACGCTGCAGGGAATGCCGCCGCCGTCCTTTCTCTCCTTCAGATAGTGATAGCTGCCGACAGGCTGGCGGCTGATCTTGCCCACCACGCCGGCTTCCTCAAAGGCTTCCCGGGCGGCGTTTTCCGCCGGGCCCAGTTCCGGCTCCGGCCAACCCTTGGGCAAAATCCAGCGTTTGCTGTTGAGAGAGGTGATCAGCAGGACTTCGATGGCGGAACCATGTTTTTGCGAGGTGCGCCAGCAAAGGGCCGCCACCTGCCTGCCATGCTCGCGAAAAAGAGATTCGCCCACTGCCGCGCCGCCCGGTTGATTCGCACAAGCAGTCTACAATTCATCCGTCTACGGCCCAAATTGCTGCCGCTTGCCGGACAAAGCTAGGGACAGATGGTTAAGGCTTTCTCACCGCGCCCGGCTTATGACAGTTTGAAAGCGGTGGCGATCAGATAGAACAGCGCCGCGATCAGCCCCGCCGCCGGCATGGTCACCACCCAGGCGACGACAATGTCCTTGGCCACGTTCCAGCGCACCGAGTTGACCCGCCGCGCCGCGCCGACACCGACAATGGCGCCGGTGATGGTGTGGGTGGTGGAGACCGGCACGCCCAGCCAGGTCGCGCCGAACAAAGTCAGGGCGCCCGCGGTTTCGGCGCAGCTGCCCTGCATCGGCGTCAGGTGGGTTATGCGCGAGCCCATGGTGCGCACAATGCGCCAGCCTCCGAACAAGGTGCCCAGCGCCATGGCGGCCTGGCAGGCTATCACCACCCAGAAAGGCACATGGAAGCTGCCGGTTTCCATGCCATGCGCGAACAGCAGGGCGGCGATGATGCCCATGGTTTTCTGCGCGTCATTGCCGCCATGGCCCAGGCTGTAGGCGCTGGCGGAGAAAAATTGCACATGACGAAAGACTTTATCGACCCACAGCGGATTTGCCCGCACGAAGCTCCAGGAAACGCCCAGGACCAGCAGCAAGGCGAGAAAGAATCCGGTGGCAGGGGACAGCACGATGGCCGATGCGGTTTTGCCCAGGCCCGACCAGACGATCACCGACCAGCCGCCCTTGCACAGGCCCGCTCCCACCAGGCCGCCGATCAGCGCATGGGAGGAAGACGACGGGATTCCGGCAAGCCAGGTCACCACATTCCAGATGATGGCGCCCATCAGGGCGCCGAAAATCACCTGGTCGTCGATGATGGTGGGCGAGATGATGCCTGTGCCGATGGTGGCGGCGACATGCAGGCCGAACACCGCAAAGGCGATGAAATTGAAGAAGGCGGCCCAGGCCACGGCATAACGCGGCGACAGAACGCGGGTGGAAACGATGGTGGCGATGGAATTGGCCGCGTCATGCAGGCCATTGAGGAAATCGAAGATCAGGGCGATGGCGATCAGGGTAATGATCAGAAGCATAGGCCCTAAACCTGCTCGATGACGATGCCGCTGATGCGGTTGGCGACGTCCTCGAAACGGTCGACCACTTTTTCCAGATGGTCGTAGATTTCATTGCCCACGATGAAGGCCATGGTGTCGCCGTTCTTGTGCTTCAGATATAGCGCCTTGATGCCCTGGTCGTTCAATTCGTCGGCTTGTTCCTCCAGCCGGGTGATTTCCTCGGCTATGGTGTTGATGCGCGCGTGATTGTCGCGCATGTCGCCCAAAAGCCCCACGGCTTCCTCGGTCAATTCGGCGCAGCGCAGAATGATGTCGGCCATCTGACGCATTTGCAGCTCGAAACTGGCGACCTCGAACAAGGTTATGGCCTTGGCGGTTTTCTGCATCTGGTCGATGGAATCGTCCAGCAAGCCGATCAGGTCCTTGATGTCGCCGCGATCGAAGGGGGTGATGAAGCTGCGGCGCACGCCTTGCAGCACGTCACGGGCGATCATATCGGCCCGGTTTTCGTGAGCGATGATGCGGCGGCAGGCATCGGCGACGCCGGGGCCGCCTTCCAGCAGGTCGCGCAAGGCGATGGCGCCTTCCACCAAAGTGCGGGCATGATCGTTGAAAAGAGCGAAGAATTTTTCTTCGCGCGGCATCAAGGCCTGGAAAAAACGCTGCACTTGGCACCCCTTTTGGGCGCACTCCTTGCTATGGGCGCGAGACGGCGTCAAGCGGGCGCCGAGAGGCACTAAAATATCAGTAATTTCAAATGATTAGGGGCGCCGGAGGGTCCGGCGCCCCTGTCACATTTGGGTAGCCCGGACTTTAGTTGGCGTCGGGTAGGGCAAAGACATAAAGCATATAGCCGTGCGCCGGCCGCCGCACTTCCCGCAGCATGGTGCCCGGCTTGGCTTGCGGGCTTCCGCCGCCCAGTCCGGTGGTCACGGCGACATACTGCTTGCCGTCGACACTGAAGGTCACCGGATAACCCTGGACCGTGGTTGCCAGCCTTGTCTTCCACAAAGTCTTGCCGTTGCTTGTGTCCACCGCACGGAAGACGCGGTCGAAGTCGCCGACAAAGGCGACATTGCCCGCCGTCGATATCACGCTGGTCAGGAATGGCGCGCGCTGCTGGAAGGACCAGAGCGGCTTGAGGTCCGACGTGCGATAGGCCGACAGACGGCCCATATTGCCGTCGGTGCCCGGCATCTCGAAATAGGTCTGCGAGCCGTTGCCCAACATGAAGACGCAGGACTGCGACAGGGGGATGATCACCGAGTCGCTGGGCTGGTGATAGCTCATGGCCTGCCAGTCATGGCCGCCCTCGGGGCCGGGACAGGAGGCGAGCCACTGGTCGACCTTCTGTTCGCGGATATCCTTGCGATAGACGACCTTGCCCGTCTTCTCGTCGAAATTCTCATAGACGTTTTGGAAAACGGTTTGCTTGGCCGCGATGAACTTGCCGGTAACGCGGTCCAGCTTCCACAGAATGCCGGGCTTGCCGATGGTCAGCAGCGATTTCTCGGCGCCATGGTCCACCAGCACGCGTTCAAACACTTCGTCCAGGTCGAGCGACTCGCCGGGCGCGTGATTGTAGGCCCATTTCAGTTGGCCATTCTCCGGATTCAGCGCGATGGTCGAATTTGCCCAGTCGGTGGCGCCGTCGCTCGAACCGCGCAGGTCGCGCCGCCACGGCTTGGCCTGGGCAGTGCCCCAATAGGTGGTGTTGAGGTCGGGATCATAAGTGCCCGCGATCCAGGTCTCGCCGCCCTTGCGTTCATTGTCGGGCAGCTTGCCCCAGGTGTCGCCGCCCGGCTGGCCGCTGAGGGCGACGGTGAGGAACTTCCAGTCGCGCTTGCCGGTGGCGGCGTCATAGGCGCTGACATAGCAGTGATGGTCGTCACCCTTGCGCCCGCAATTGGTCATGCCGACCAGCACGCGGCCCTTGATGATGATGACACCGCCGGTGGAGCCGCCGATCATCCCGCTATTGTTGGGATACATCGCTTCGTCGGTGATGTGGGTCTTCCACACCTGCTCGCCGGTGCGCGCGTCCAGCGCATAGAGATAGCCTTGCGGCGTGTTGACATAGACATTGTTGCCCCACAGGCCCAGGCTGCGGGTTTCCTCGGTGGAGGGGCCGGGGCCGGGACGGCGCGGATCAGGCCCGAGGCGGTTCTCCCACAGCAGCTCGCCCGTCGCAGCGTTCATCGCCTGGACGACGTTGCCGGGACTCCAGACGAACATCACGCCGTTATGCACGATGGGCGTGCCTTCCAAGGTGCCGTTCTGCGTCAGCGACCAGGTCCATTTCAACTGCAGCGAGCCGACATTCCGGGTGTTGATCTGATTCAACGGGCTAAAGCTCCAGCCCTTGTAATTGCGCCGGTACATCAACCAGTCATTGTCCGACGGATTGAGCATCATCTGCTCGGTGACGGGCTGATAGTTCTGGATATTGCCCTTCACGGTCAGGCCGGGTTTGGACAGGCCAAAGGCGCCGGGGTCGGGCACGCGCTCGCCCGCCATGGCGCGGGCGAAATTGCTCTGCGCCGGCGCGCTTGCGGCGGCCGGTGCCGGCGTGGCGGCGGCGGTGCGTGCGGGGGCCGACGCCCGGCCGGTGGCGATGGTATCGATCTGCACCGAACTTGTTGGGGCCAGAGCGGTGTTGCCGGCGCGCGCGCCGTTACGCTCCAGGATGTAAGCGACGATGTCGGTATACTGCTTTTCGCTCAGGCTGCCGCCGGCGCCCAATGGCATGGTGGTGGCAATCTTGCTGTAAAGCGCGGCGGTGTTGCGCTTGCCCCAAGCGCCCATGAAGGGCGTGCCCGCCAGCGCCGGCGCGTCATTGGTGCCCGACATGTCCTGCAGGTGGCAAGGCGCGCAATTGTTTTCGAAAGCCTGGTGACCGGCTGCGGCTTGGGCCCCAGTGAAAGGACCGCTTGCGCCCGTAGTTGCGTTTTGGCCCATGGCGGTGGCGCCCAGCGCGCCCAACGCGATTGCGGCACTCAAAAGCAGAATAGTCTTGTTACGCATCTTCAACGTCCTCGAATTTCTTAGCGCGACGGCGTGTCGTATTGGGGAAGGAACCAGTGATCCTGCTGCGGCACGTTCGCGCCCACGGTTTCGTGGGCGGGAAACAGCCAGCCCCACAGCGTGCCCTTGGGACCCCAGGGATATTCCGCCGGAGCCTTTTCGCTGTTGATCTGGATATAGAGCTTGCCGGTGCGCAAGGCGGTGGCCTGGGCGGCGGTCAGCTTGAACGTCCCCGCGATGGTGCCGGCGGTGGATTTGGTGACGTCCAGATCGAAGACCGATTTGCCGGGCACGCCGGCGACGGGGCTGAGGAAGATGTGCGCCTCGGTGGCATTGGACAGCAGGTCGTGAAAGCTGCCTTTCACCGTCATGGTTTTGCCGTCGGATGAAGCGGTGGCCTCGCCGCGGCCGCCGATCACCAGCTTGGTCTCATCATCCAGCGGCATCGGACCCAGATTGGTCTGATAGTCGGCCGCGAAGACAGGTGTGGTGATGGCCGCAAATGCCAGCGCCAGAAAGAAATTGCGATTCACGTCAAAGCTCCTTGCCGAAAAATCAGTTGCCGCCGCCGCTGTTGAGCAGCTCCGGTTGCGTCCAGTGCACATTGTCGGGACGGGGGATGTAGGCCAGCCGCGTCGAGGGTCCGTCGCCATAGGGCGTGGCGCGGTGATAGCGCCCGGTCGGCGCGCCGACCAGATCGCCGTCCGACACGGTGATCAGCTTCTCGCCTTCCACCAGGAATTGCTGGGTGCCTTCGATGATCAGCCAGATTTCCGGGAAGTTGGCGTGAAAATGGCCCCATTGGTTGTCGGGCGGGGTGGGCGCGCCCTTCTGCGAGCGCAGGATGGTGACGTAATTATTGTCGTCGCGCAGCCACACGTTGCGCTTCTCGCCGCCCTGCACGATCTGCTTTTCGAAATCGACATAAGGCACATTGACCTTGCCGTCGTAATTGCCGTGGCCGGAATAGACCGCCTGGACATACTTCACGCCCTTGGCCGGGGTGGGTTCTTCGCTGAGCGGATAGCTGGGCGACTCGCCGGCGGGCCGCATTTCAAATCGCAGCGCCGGTTCGTTGCCGACCACTTCCATACTGTATTGCACCCGCTTGGGCACCTGGATCAGGAAGTGCCTGCCGGCGACGAAGGGTTCCTGGCCTTCGATGGTCACTTTCATCTGGCCGGATTGCACCACCCAGAAGACGCGGTCGTCGCCATAGAATTGCGTTTTGGTCTTCTCGCCGGGCGCCATCGAAATCCAGGCGCCGGAATAATCGCGGCTGAGAAACACTTCCTGCTGCCAGCTCTGCTTGCCCTTGTGCGCCGCCAGCACATCCGCCAGGCGATAGACCAGCTTGTTGGGGCCGGTATAGGGCGGCATCCTGGCGGGCTTGGCCGCCCAGGCGACGATGCTTTTCGTGTTCGTAAACGGCCCGGGTGCGGGCGCCTGGGTCTGAGCCCAAGCGGCGGACCCCGCAGCCATACCCAATGCCGCCATCGCGGCCCAATGGATCAATTTCATCTTGTCCTCCCCCGGCGCCTTTTATGAAAGGCTTTGTCTGCAAGGAACATTAGCAGCGGGCCGCAGGGTGGGCCAGCGGCGCGAGGCCGCTGTTGGCGCAAGAAAGGGGCGAATCTCTCAAAGTCTCTCAAATCCAAGCGATGGCGCAACGCAACACGCGCCTCGTCGCGGCCATATTTCCGGCCCCTTTGACATGCTAGAAGAGTGATCGGGGCCCAACGGCCGCAACAGATGCGGCTTGGCTAAGGATCGTTCATGCATCGCAGGGATTTGCTGCTCGGCGCAGGCGCGCTGACGCTTTGGTTTGTGCCTTTGGGAACCGCCTGGGCCGCAAACGCGGCCGAGGATTTCGTCAGCGGCAATATTCAAACCGGCTTCGATATTCTCAACGACCAAGCCGCCGATCCGGCTCAGCGCCGTGAGCGTTTCGCCGCGTTTCTGCTGGGATTGACGGACATAAAGCGGACCGCGCTGTTCATGCTGGGGCGCTATGCGCAAAGCGCGCCACAGGCCGAGATCGATGACTATGTCGCGGTCTATCAGAATTACGCCATGGCGATTTATCAGACCTATTTCGCGCTTTATTCCGGACAGAGTTTGCGTGTGATCTCGTCGCGCGAGCGCGCGCCCGGCGATTTTATCGTTACCACCAACATGGTCGGGCAGCAGCCGATGGAAATCGATTTCCGCATCCGCACCGATGGCGAAAAGCCGCTGTTGGTGGATGTCGGTGTGGCCGGCATATGGCTGGCCTTGGCGCAGCGTGACGAATTTCTCTCCGTCATCGCGCAAAATAACGGCGATATCAAAGCCTTGACCACGCATCTGCGGGGCCGTCCCAGGCCATAACGCGCAGGAACTTTATGTTCTGCGAAGTTGCCGCTTGATATTGCGGACATGTGAAGCTATCTCGACCCGGCTGGGGTGCGTTATGCGTGGTGTGTTTTGGTTCCGCGCTTTATGGAAAAAGTTTTAGCGCCCGCGATTTCCCGATTGCTTCGCCAGCTTTCACTCTGACCCCTTTGGGAGCCACTGTGTCCGAACCTGAATCTGTTGCCGTCGCCGTTTCCAAGTCTTCGTCGCGCGGCTTTGCCCGCGCCACCATCTTTGCCGGCTTCTTCGCCGCTGCGGCGCTGATGGCGCAGACCGCGTATTTCCATATGCAGCAGGGCGCCGTCGCCAGCCGTCCGGTCTTGCCGCGTTTGTTGAGCAAGCCGGCGCCGATCGTGCCTTCGGCTTTCGACGAAGAATCCACCATGACGCCGGCGCAATTGTTGAACCGCTGGGATGGCACGATCAGCGAAGCGTCCAAGCGGTTTCGTGTTCCCAAGGCTTGGATCGTCGCGGTGATGCGACAGGAGAGCGGCGGACGCACCATGCTGGGCGAGGGTACCCCGATCGTCAGCCGCGCCGGCGCAATTGGCCTGATGCAGGTCCTGCCCGGCACCTATGTCGAAATGGCCGTGCAATATAAATTGGGCGACAATCCCTTCGAGCCGCGCGACAATATCATGGCGGGAACAGCCTATCTGCGCTGGCTGCATCACAAATACGGCTATCCGGCGATGTTCGCCGCCTACAATGCCGGGCCGGGCCGTCTGGAGGATCATCTCAAAGGCGCCAAGCTTCCCGCCGAAACCCGAGCCTATGTCGGCGGCATCGCCAAAAGCCTGAAACTGCAGCTCGCCAATGCCGACTTCCGTCCGGCCAAGCCCGATTTGGTGAGCCTGACCCGGCCCGACGGCGCTACCGTCAAGATCGATCCCAGCCAGGTCACCAATATCCGCGCCGCCTTGCCGGGGGAATATGATGAGACGGTCAAGACGGTCCTGACCCTGGGCAAGCACAAGCAGCAGGGCGTCCGGGAAGAGGTTATCGCCGCCACCGCCGCGATCCGGGCCGCCGGCACGTCGATCTAGCGCTGCTGGGATTGCGAGGTAATATCCGTCCTCACCTTTCGGGGGCGGATATGCGCGACCTAATTTCAATCACCGGATTGGCTTTGCTGTTCGCCGCGCCCGCCTTGGCCGCGCCGTTCGATGCGCCCAGCACCCTGCCGTATCAGGCGCCGCGTTTCGACATCATCAAGGACAGCGATTACCAGCCCGCCTTTGAAAAGGGCATGGCCCAGCAACTGGCGGAGATTGCCGCCATCGCCGACAACAAGGCCGAACCGACCTTCGACAATACCATCGTGGGAATCGAGCGTTCGGGGCGGATGCTGGACCGGGTCAACAGCGCCTTTTTCGGGGTAGTTCAGGCCAATACCAATCCGACTTTGGATAAAGTGCAGACGGTGGTGGCGCCCAAGCTGGCGGCCCATAGCGACGCCATTTATCTCAATCCCAAATTGTTCGCGCGGGTGAAGTCGCTTTATGACCGCCGCGCCGGCTTGAAGCTGAATGCGGAAGCCTTGCAGGTGCTGACGATCTATTACCGACAGTTCGTCCATGCCGGCGCCAATCTTGGCCCCAAGGAGCGGGCGCGGCTGCAGGAGATCAACAAGCAGAATGCCGGCCTGGAAACCTCGTTTCAGCAAATGCTGGTGGCGGGCGCCAAGGCCGGCGCGCTGGTGGTGGACAGCAAAGCCGATCTCGCGGGCCTGACCGAGGAAGAAATCGCCAGCACCGAGGAGGCGGCCAAGGCGCGCGGGCTGAAGGGCAAGTATGTCATTCCACTGCAGAACACCACCCAGCAGCCCTTATTGACGTCACTGTCCAATCGCGGCGTGCGGGAAAAACTTTTCAACCAAAGTTGGACGCGCACCGAAAAGAGCGACAAGAACGATACCCGTGCGATTATTGCCCAGCTCGCCGTGGCGCGCGCCGAGAAGGCCAAGTTGCTGGGCTATCCCAATTATGCCGCCTATGTGTTGTACGACCAGATGGCCCAGACGCCGCAAGCGGTGGAGAAATTCATCGGCCAGCTGGTGGCGCCCACCCGCGCCAAGGCGGCGGAGGAAGCCAGGCTGATCCAGGCCGCGATCGACAAGGAAGGCAAGCGTTTCGACCTGAAGCCCTGGGACTGGCAGCGCTATTCGGAACGGGTGCGCAAGGAACGCTATGACCTGGATCAGGACGCGCTGAAGCCCTATTTCGAACTGAACCGGGTTGTGCGGGGCGGCGTGTTTTACGCCGCCACCCGGCTCTACGGCATCACCTTCAAACAGCGCAAGGATATCCCGGTTTATCACCCTGATGTGATGGTGTTCGAAGTGTTCGAAGAGAACGGCACTTCGATCGGGTTGATGTATTTCGACTTCTACAAGCGGGACAACAAATCCGGCGGCGCCTGGATGAGCAATTTTGTCGGCCAGTCCAAACTCCTGGGCACCAAGCCGGTGATCTACAATGTCTGCAATTTCACCAAGCCCGCCGCCGGCCAGCCGGCCCTGATCAGCTTCGACGATGTCGGCACCATGTTCCATGAATTCGGTCATGCCCTGCATGGCCTGTTCGCCAACCAGACTTATCCGCTGGTCTCCGGCACCAATGTGGCGCGCGACTTTGTCGAGTTCCCCTCTCAGTTCAACGAGCATTGGGCGCTCTATCCCGAAATCCTCAAACACTATGCGGTGAACTACAAAACCGGGGCGCCGATCCCGCAGGCGCTGGTGGACCGGATCAAGAAGTCGCAAACCTGGGGCCAGGGCTATGCGCTGGGCGAATTGCTGGCGGCCTCGCAGCTGGACATGCAATGGCACAGTCTGCCGCACGGCACGCCGAAACAGGATGTCGATGCCTTTGAAATCCAGGCCTTGAAAAAAACCGGCACCGATTTTCCGAATGTGCCGACGCGTTACCGTTCCAGCTATTTCCTGCATATCTGGGCCAACGGCTATGCTTCCGGCTATTACGCCTATCAATGGACGGTGATGCTGGATACCGACGCCTATGCCTGGTTCACCGCCAATGGCGGACTGACCCGCGCCAATGGTCAGCGCTTCCGCGACGTGATTCTGTCCAAGGGCCATACGATGGATTACGGCCCGATGTTCAAGGCGTTTTACGGCAAGGATCCCGATATCGGGCCGATGCTGGAGCACCGGGGATTGGTGCCGCCTAAGAAATAGGAAGCAGTCAACGCGCCTTCGACTTTCTTGGACGCGGCCTTGGAATATCTGCGGGCCATGACTACCTCCTGGGGGCTGACCGCCAGGCATAACCGGCGACATTAAATTCGGTTCCGCACGGAACGGCTCCAGCCGCAAGGTGTTGCTCCTGCGTGTCGATGGGTTTTGTGGAGTTCCCCTAAATGATGATCACCCTATCCCGGTTGTATCGCGACGGGGTCGAGGCTCGCGCGGTGGTTGACGAGCTGAAAGCGACAGGCCTGCGTGACGGCGATATCGGCATTATCGCGCCATCTCAAAGCCGGATACGCCATGCCGCCAATCGCAGCGCGGGGGTTGGCGCGGCGCTTGGTGGCGCGGCAGGCCTGCTTGCGGGTTTGGGTGCCTTTGTCTTGCCGGGCATCGGCGCGGTGGTGGCGGCAGGATGGCTGGCCAGCGCTCTTGCGGGCGCGATGGCAGGCGGGGCGGCAGGCGGCGTGGTCGGGGCGCTGATTGAAGCCGGGATCAGCAAGCGCGACGCGGCGATTTTTGCCGAAGGTATGCGCCGGGGCGGCAATCTTGTGACCATTCGGGTGGCCAGCCAGGACCGCGACTTCTATCAGCGGATACTGGCGGGCATCAGGCGGCCCTGATCGCCCGCCGCATGCTGGAAGAGCCCGGAACATTGTTCGACAAGGATTGAAGCTGGCTGTAGAAGACCGCCATGAGCAAGGCGGCCTTTATTGCGGGCGACTGGGGCACCAGCCGGTTGCGGCTTTATCTCTGCGACGCGGGCGGCAATGTGCTGGCGCGCGGCGAGGGCGAAGGCGCCTCGGTGCCCGATTGCGCCGGCCGCTTTGACGCGGCGGTGACGGCTTGGGACCAGGCGCATGACGTGTTGCCCGCGGTCCTCAGCGGCATGGTGGGCTCCACCATCGGCTGGCGTGAAGTGCCCTATCTGAAATGCCCCGCCCAGCCGTCGGCGATTGCCGACGCGGCGCTGCGGTTTGAGGCCGGTGGGCGCGGCATCGCCATCCTGCCCGGCCTGACCTGCCGCGGCAAAACCGGCGCGCCGGATGTGATGCGCGGCGAAGAGACACAGATACTGGGCGCGCTGCGCCTGCATCCCAATCTGGCCAAGGGGCGTCACATCTTCTGCATGCCGGGTACCCATGCCAAATGGGTGGCGGTGACCGACGGCGCGGTGACCCAGTTTCAGACCGCCCTGTCAGGCGAGCTGTTCGAATTGCTGCGCCGTCACAGTGTGCTGGCGCGCGATAGTGGCGAGGTCGATGCCCAGAATCCGGCTTTCACACTGGGACTGGATTTCGCGCGGCAAAAAGCCGACCTGCTGCATTTGCTGTTCAGCGTCAGGAGCCGTGTGGTCACCGGCGAGATGGCAAAGACCGACGCGGCGTCTTATCTGTCCGGCCTGGTCCTGGGCAAGGATATCGCCACCGCCCTGGCGCTGTTTTCCTTCGACGGCCCGGTACAGTTGATCTGTACCCCCGCGCTGGCGGCGCTTTATGCCAAGGCGCTCAGCGCCTATGATGCGAAAAGCGCGGTGATCGATGGCGATCGCGCGTCCCTGGCCGGTCTTGTCCATGCCCATGCGGAAATTTTTTCATGAACCCTGATCAATTGCTGGCCGAGCTGCCCCTGGTGGCGATCCTGCGCGGTGTCGCGCCCGCCAAGATCGAAGGCGTGGCCGAGGCCTTGTTTGGCGCGGGCTTTCGCGCCATCGAAGTGCCGCTCAATTCCCCCGAACCGTTCAAGAGCATCGAGCTGTTGGCCAGGCAGTTTGGCGACCGCTGCCTGACCGGCGCGGGCACGGTGCTGACCGTGGAACAAGCGGATCAGGTGGC
>CBHTTW010000027.1:0-15920 GCA_966096025.1 uncultured Alphaproteobacteria bacterium
GTTCACGGTCAGCGCCGCCGAGCGCCGCAAGGCCGAAAAACTGGCCGACCGCGCCGATGGCGATCTCGGCGATGTGCCATCCCTGCGTTTTATCGGCCGGATCGGCTATCCCAAAGCCAAACTGGAGAGCCGCTCCCTGCGGGTGCCGCTGGCCCAGTTGGTTCGCGATGATGGCGCGGCGGCCTGAATTGGCGCCCCGGCGCTGCCGCCATCCGCGAAATTTTCACGCCGCCTTGCGCAGCGCGGCCGGGAAATACTTCACAGCCGCCGAGAACAGCGTAAATCGCGCAAAGAACCAGTCCAGACGATATTTTTTCGGAACCGGGCATTCTTCCGGACGCCAAGGATAGCCCTTGCGCACAAAGGCCTGCTGCCGCCCGACCGGCAAGCCCAGAATGATCTGCACGGTGGGCAACTCCTTTGAAACAAGCTGACACCAGACCCGGCGGGACTCTTTCGGGATTGCGGTCTGCAGCTCTGCGTAGGTCCATGCCGCGTACATGGAGTCGCGGAATTGATTGTAAAAATAGGGGATGCCCATTTTGAGATAGTCGGCGCCCAGGGTCGCGACATATTTTTCGGTCAAGTCGCCTGTGCGAAGCCGCGCCAGGTCCATGACCATGACCAAACCGTCAGGCTTGGTAACCCGGTCCATCTCGCTCAGCACTTTTCCGACAGTCTCGAGATCGGGCATGTGATGGGCCGCGTCCGAGAAGCTGGCCAGGTCGAAAAAATCGCTTTCGAATTTGCTCAGGTCGGAAACATCGCCTTTTTGAAAGGCGACTTGATTTTCCAGCTTGTTTTCGCGGGCATTTTTTTGCGCGATCCCGACCATGGTGGGAGATAGATCGACCCCCGTGATGTTTCCATATTTGAGATGGGTCTGCAGGCAAAGAGTGTAAAGGCCGGGGCCGCTGGCAAGGTCGAGCGCCTTGGTCGCTCCGCTTGCCGGTTCGGACCGCGCGCGATGAATGACCGTCAGGCCCAGGGCATAGGCCACCGCCAAGGCGGTTCCCATAACCTGGTCATACTGAAGAACGTCGTCCTCGGCTTCGGTGACTTCGCTGGACTGCTCCGGAACTCTCTTCAGTTCTTGCGTACCGGATTGCGCAAGGATCATGGGTATGAATTTCAAAGGGTTCGTCATAACTGCTCCAGGCGATCGAGCCGGTCACCGGGGCAATCTAGCCGTAATAGGCTTAATTTTCATTAACGCTTGCACCAACCCGGGCAAATGGCCTGTCACTGGCTGTAACGGGATCGCGGCATCAGCCATATCCCGATCGCGGTCAGGCCAACCACCGCGCCCAGCAACAGGAACATATGGTTGGTCGCCAGCATGACGCTCTGGTCCTGCACCAGCCGGTCCAGCGAGCCCAGCGCTTGCGGCGGCCCCAATCCCTTGTCGCCCAGCTTTTCCAGAAAATCCCGCGAATGGCGCAAGCTGCCCACCAGATCGCTGCGCAAGGTGGTGGCGGAGGAACTCCAGGCCGAGACCACCGCCGCGGTGGCAATGGCGCCTGCGATGGTGCGCAGAAAATTGATCAGGCCCGAGGCCGCGGCGGTTTCCTCCGGCTTGACCGAGGTCATCGACAGGGTCATCAGGGGCACGAAAAACAGCGGAATGCCGAAGCCCATCGCCAGTTGCGGCAGGATCATGGTCTCAAAGCTGACATTGAGGGCAAAGCTGGTGCGGTAAAGGATCGCCGAGGCCAGGATCACCAATCCCAGAGACATCAGGATACGCGGATCAAAGCGGGTCATCAGGATCGCCGCGATCGGCGCCATGACCACGCCGAACACCGCCTGGAACGCCAGGACATAGCCCGCCCAGGTCGAGGTGTAGCCCAGATTGATTTGCAGCCAGAGCGGCAAGAGCACGATGGAGGCGAAAAAGGCGCCGAAGGTAAAAGACATGGCGGCGGCCGAGACGGCAAAACCGCGATGCCGGAAAACCCGAAGATCGACGATGGGGTGATCGTCGGTCAGCTCCCAGATGATGAAGGTTACAAATCCCAGCACCGCGACGATCAGCAATCCCAGGATCCAGGGGGACGCAAACCAGTCCTGGTTCTGGCCATTGTCCAGCATGATCTGCAGCGCTCCCACCGAAAGCGCCAGCAGGACCAGGCCGACATAGTCGATCGGCTGCTTTGAAACCTTCGTTTCTCGGGTGCGAAACAGCGACCAGGCGCCAAAGGCGCACACCATGGCCACCGGGATATTGATGTAAAAGGCCCATCGCCATCCCACCGTGTCGGCCAGCGTGCCGCCCAGGATCGGGCCGGCGATCGGAGCCAGAATGGTCGTCATCATCCAAAGACCCATCGCCAGCTCGACCCGGTGGGGCGGGGTGACGCGCATGATCAAGGTCTGGGAGGCCGGCATCAGCGGACCGCCGCACAAGCCCTGGAACACCCGGAACACCACCAGCATGGGCAAAGAGGTGGCGATGCCGCACAGCACGGAAAACACCGCAAAGCCGGTGATGGCGGCCAGGAAGGTGCGCACCACGCCAAAGCGCGTCACCAGCCAGCCCGAAAGCGGAATGGTGAAGGCTTCCGCCACCGCATAGGAGGTGATGGTCCATGTCCCCTCATGGGTGGACGCCGCAAAGGCGCCGGCGATGTGGGGGATGGCGACATTGATGATGGTGGTGTCCAGGATCACCACGAAGGTGGCGAGCGAGAGAATGAAAATCGCGGCGGCCAACGACGCGCCGGTCATTTGCGGTGAGCCGCCATCCGGATCGGCCGGCGCGCTCACATCGGCTGCGCGGGGTGCATGTTCCAACGGACGGCTTTGCGAAAAGTGGGCGCCCCTAGGATTACTGCGATTCTACCCCGCAACAAGGGTGAGGAGCGGTCCGCCCAAGCGTCAGCGAGGGCGACGACCGGTTCATAGGTCTTGAGCGACGGCGAAAGACGCGTACGGACGCGGCGCGTTTCTGCCGTGCCAGGCCGAATAATCCGTAGTAATTTCGAAGCAGGTGATTCGGCTGGGCGGCCCGGCGTGGGTATGATCGCCGCGTTTTGAGGTATCCGTATGGCCTATACCGAGGCTGTCCATGTGCCCGGCGGACCGGTTTGCGATGCCCCATCCAGCTCCAACCGGGCGTTTTGGCGCAAACGCCTGCTGACCGGCCTGGCGCTTTGCACCCTGGTGGCAGGCGTGGCGGCAGGCACGCGCTGGTATCTGCAAAGCGCGCAGAGCGTTTCGACCGACGATGCCTATGTCGACGCGCCGCTGGCCGAAATCACGCCGCAGATCGACGGCACGATACAGCGGGTCATGGTCTCCGATACCCAGCATGTCCGGCGCGGCGACCTTCTGGTTCAGCTCGATCCCGCCGATGCCGACCTTGCCGTCCAGCAGGCCAGCGCGGCGCACGAACAGGCCGTGCGCCGCGTCGAGCAGTATCTCGCCAATGTCAGCGCCGCCGAGGCCAATGTCGCGGGCAAGGAATCCAACCTGAAACGCGCCGAGACCGCCTTGCAGCGGCGCAAAAGCGTTTCGGAACGGGGGGCGGTTTCGGCCGAGGAAATCTCGAACGCCAACAACGCATTGGATGCGGCCCAGTCGGAACTGTCGATTGCGCAGCAGCAGTTGGCGGCGCAGCGCAGCCTGGTCGCGGGCGAGGAAATCGCGCGCAATCCCGAGGTCCTGGCGGCCAAGGCGGCTCTGGACAAGGCCCTGCTGGATCTGGGACGCACCGAAATTCGCGCCCCGGTCGACGGCGTGGTGGCGGGGCGGCATGCCCAGATCGGGCAACGGATCAGGGTCGGGGCCAATCTGATGAATGTGGTGCCGCTGATGGACGCCCATGTCGACGCCAATTTCAAGGAAGTGCAGTTGAAGAATATTCAGCCGGGCCAGCCGGTCGAGCTGATCTCCGACCTGTATGGCGCCAAGGTGGTTTTCCATGGCCGCGTCGAAGGTCTGGGCGGCGGCACCGGTTCGGCCTTTGCCGTCATCCCAGCCCAGAATGCGACCGGGAACTGGATCAAGGTGGTTCAACGCCTGCCTGTGCGCATCGCCTTGGACCGGGAGGAGCTGGCCCGCCATCCGCTCAGGGTGGGCATATCGATGACCGCCAAGGTCTATTTGACCGATCCGGCCGCTCCGCCGGCTTCCCTGCGCGCCACGGCCTCGCGCTCGCCGGCGCCCGCCCTGCGGGCGGCCACCTCCTATGTCGACGATAACCGGGTCAGGCTGGCGCAAATTCCCCTGCTGCGGACTGTGACGGCGCGCATGTCCTATGCGGACAATGATGCCGCCGGCGGCGAGCCCGCGTTACGGGCTGTCGGGGCGCATAACGCCTATTGAGATGGGCAAATAATACAATCTGTAGTTGTATTTATTCCCTTGCCGGATCTTTGCTATTTCGTCAGATCCACCGGCTAGGATGGCGTCACCTTTGCGCATTGCACTGTGTCTTAGGATTCAATAGCTTATCAGCCAATAATTCGGCTTAGGCCGACTAAGGGGGTTACGATGAAAGTGAATTTCGCATCGAGCGGAATGGCCAAGTCCGCCCTGGCCGCCGCCGCCATGCTGGTTACCGGCCTTTGCTGCGCCGCGGGACCCGCAATGGCCCAGGCCCAGGCTCCGATGGATGTCTCGACCTATGTGATCGGTCCGGGCGATCAGCTTCAGATCTCGGTCTGGAAGAACCCTGAGTTGTCCACCGCCGTGCCGGTCCGGCCCGATGGCAGGATTTCGACCCCGCTGGTCACCGATGTGACGGCCGCCGGCCGCACGCCGGAACAGCTGGGCCATGACATCGAAGCCCGCCTGAAAAAATACGTTTCCGATCCCATCGTGACCGTCATCGTTTCCAGCTTTGTCGGCCCCTACAGCCAGCAGGTGCGTATCGTGGGCGAAGCCAGCCAGCCCAAGGCCCTGCCCTATCTGGCGCATATGACCGTGCTCGACGCGATGATCGCTTCGGGTGGCTTGACGCCCTATGCCTCGGGCAACCGCGCCAAGCTTATCCGCAAGGTCAACGGCAAGGATGTCAGCACGACCTTGCGTCTTTCGGACCTGCTTAAGGAAGGCGATCTTTCCGCCAATGCCGAATTGCAGCCCGGCGATACCATTATCATTCCCCAGTCCTTCTTCTGATTCGCCAGCAGGCGATTGGTTTTCACGACGAGCTAAGGAAGCGTTCTTTGAGAATTGGAACTCACGAGATGCTGTTCCGGCCGCATCGTCGTTTTTTGAAATGCGGCACGGCCGTCCTGACGCTTTGCATGCTGGCGTCGCCGCTTGCTTACGCCCAGGAGCAGTTGGCCCAGGAAATAGCCCAGGCCGGTCCGTCGCCCGCCGCCAGCGGAGCAGGCGCCGCCGGCGCGACACAGCCCTCGGCCACCGCGGCGGAACAGGTGAGCGGGCAATCGGGCGTATCCGGCTTCGTCGGTTCGCTGATCCCCGGCTTCAATTTCGCCGCCACGGTCAATCTCAGCGAATCTTATGCCACCAATGCGTCCGGCTACTCGACGGGCGGGCGGTCCGACTGGGTCACCAATGCCGGCATCGGCCTGACCATGAACAATCATTCGCCGCGGGTCAGTTTCGACGCCAACTATAACGGCTCGGTTTATGTGTATGCCGGCGATACCCAGTCCACGCAATTCACCAACGACCTGCAGGCGCTTGGAACCGTCATCGTCATTCCCGATTACGTCAATTTCAACGCCCGGGCGTTCGCCCAACCGGTCGTCAGCAGCAACCTTGGCGTCGTGACCGCCGGAAACCAGGGAAGCAACGGCTTCCGCAATTCCTACGGCTTCTCCGGCGGGCCCGATATCACCTTCCGCCTGGGCAATTTTGCCAGCTCCATCACCAGCGCGAATTTCGGCGCCGCCTATTTTGACGATCCCAGCGGATATTTTAACCCCTTGATCCCCGGGGTGCGCGGTCCGCAGAACATGACATCGCGCAGCTTCTCCGAACGGCTGGTCAGCGGACCCGATTTCACCCGTCTGAGCTGGACCGCGACGGCCATGCTGCAGGAATCCGACCGCCCGCAAGGCCTGTTCGCCGAAAAGGCCGCGCTTGGTCATTTCCAGTTCGCCATCACCCGCGAAATCTCCTTGCTGGGAACCGGCGGTTACGACCACATCGACAACACGATTCCTTTAAGCCGCAATCTGTCGGGGCCGGTGGGAATGGGCGGCATCGGCCTGACCTTGGGCGAGGACTTCGCCCTGCAGTTCGAAATCGGCCAAAAATACAACGACCTCAGCTATCAGGGTTCGATGCGTTGGAATATCGGCCCCACCGCGTCCTTGATCGGCACGGCGACCGACACCATCACCACGCCCGAAGGTCAGATGCTCGACAATCTTGCGGGCCTGACCGCCTCGGCAAACGGAGCTTTGACGTCCGGCAGTTCCTTGTACGGCAACGGCTCGGCGGCCTCATTGTCCTCCTTCAGCGCCCAGGGCCCCGGCGCCCTGTCCTACAACCAGAACATCGCGCGCTATCAGAACGTTTCTCTGACCTACTCTCAGGATTTTGCGCGCGACCATGCCACGGCCTCGATCTACCTGACCAAGCAGGAAATCCTGGACACATTCTTCCTCTTCGGACAACGCAACAACAACAGCTGGGGCGCGAACCTCAATTGGTCTCACGACCTTACCCGGCTGATGCAGGCAAACCTGGGCGGCGGCTATACCCGCTATCAGGAACTGGGTGGCCATGCCGGCGTGTACAACGTCAATGCAGGGCTCAATTATTCCTTGTCGCCGGACACCAGCATCTTCCTGCGCGGGGACTATCTGAGACGCGATTCTTCCTCGACTCTTCAGGCTCTTTCTCCTTACACGGGCAGCCTGGATGACATCCGGGTCACCCTCGGACTTAGCCATAGGCTGTAGGTTTTTTCGTGCAATCGGGGTCTGACGAGGCTGCATCTCAACGAGCTGCCGGCCATTGCGGCGCTTCCACAACTGTCAGGCCCATGCAAAGCCGGGATATGGGGCGCTGGGACGCTTTTGTTCTGTCTCATCCCGAGGGCAGCTTTTTCCATCGCAGCGGATGGCACGGGATTTTCCAGGACATTTTCGGCCTCACCCCCCACTATCTGATCGCCGAACGGGGCGCAGAGGTGGTGGGCGTCCTTCCCCTCGCCTATCAGCGCAGCCGGCTTTTCGGCAACGGGTTGATCGCGGCGCCCTTTTGCGTGGAAGGCGGACCGATCGCCGCCGACGATGAGGCCATGAACGCCCTGGTCACGGCGGCGCTGGCGATCCAGAACCAAACCGGCGCGCCCTATCTCGAGTTTCGCAGCGCCAAGGCGCGGCAGGCCGGCTGGAATGTGCGCAAGGACCTGTATGCGACTTTTTCCGGCCCCTTGACCGGCGACGACAAGGAAAATCTGCTGAAAATCCCCCGCAAGCAAAGAGCGGTGGTGCGCAAGACCATCGAGGGCAATCTGGCCGGCGAAACCACCGACAGCATGGACGATGTCTTTCGCGTCTATGCCGAAAGCGTGCGCAACCTGGGAACGCCGGTCTTCTCCAAACGCTATTTTTCCAGGCTGAAAACCACCTTCGGCGCGGACTGCGACGCGGTCGTCATCCGGGAAAACGGCACCCCCGTCAGCGCCGTCCTGAATTTCTATCACAAGGATACGGTTCTGCCTTACTATGGCGGGGGAACGGCCGGGGCTCGCCGCAATGGGGCAAATGATTTTCTCTATTGGGAGGTCATGCGCCGCGCCGTCTTGCGCGGCTACCGCCGCTTCGATTTCGGCCGCAGCAAGGCGGGCACCGGGGCTTTTGCCTTCAAGAAAAATTGGGGCTTTGAGCCGCAATGGCTGGAGTATGAGTATCACTTCGCGCCCGGCGAGACGATGCCGGACAAGAATCCCCTCAACCCGAAATACGCGCTTTTCATCGCGGCCTGGAAAAAGCTGCCGCTGCCGGTGGCGAATTTCATCGGTCCGTGGCTCATTCGCGGATTGGGCTAAGCCTTTGGCCCCGTCCCGATGAAAGTCGAGATTTCCAGTTCCTACGATCCGGCCGCACTCGCGGCCGATTGGACGGAACTGGAGACGCGCGCGGCCGGAAATTTTTTCCTCTCCTGGCGCTGGATCGGCACTTGGCTGCATGCGACCGGCGCGCGGCCCCTTCTGCTCACGGCCAGGGACAATGACTGGATCGTCGCGCTGGGGCTCATGACCCCTTGCCGCCGCAAGCGGCATTTCCTTTCCGTAAACCAGCTCTGCCTGCATGAGACCGGCATGGCCGAATTCGATGCCTTGACCATCGAGTACAACAATTTCCTGATCGCGCGCGCGGCGCCGGCGGGCATTTTGGCCGAAATCCTGCGCGCGCTGCAATCGCAGGACTGGGACGAAATCGTCCTCGGCGGAATTGAGACCGATCTCGCATCCGCGGCCCAGGCGGCGGGATTGCATCTTGAGACAGACCGCGATTCGCCCGTATTCGGCGTTGGTCTCGTTACCGGAGCGCTGGAAGACGCGCTTTCGCCGAACCTGCGCGCCCAAATCCGCCAGTCCCGCGCGTTTGCCGAACGCTCCGGGCCTCTCACCCTCGAGCCGGCCCGCGACACCAACCAAGCCTTGGAATTTTTCGAGGCCATGGCGCTGCTGCACACCGCCTATTGGCAAGGACGCGGCAAGCCCGGGGCATTTGCGACGGACTTCGCGCGCGCCTTTCACCGCGCGTTGATTGCGAGCCCCGGCGACTTGGCGAAAGTGGAACTGCTGCGGCTTAGCGCCGGCAGCCAGGTTCTGGGCTATCTTTACAACTTTCTATACGCGGGCCGGCTGTGCAACTATCAGAGCGGCTTCTCTTACGGCGACGACAATCGGCACCGGCCGGGTCTGATCGCCCATAGCATGGCCATCGCGCGAGCCAGGGACCACGGCCTGCTTGTCTACGATTTCCTGGCCGGGGATGCGCACTATAAGGCCAGGCTGGGAACACAGATGGGCAACATGACCTGGTGCCGGGCACAGAAGAACCGGCCGGGCCTGGCGCTCGAGCGCGCCTTGCGCCGCCTGAATCAAGGCCTGCGTCGCCTTGGGCGCTAGTCCGCCAGAGGCCTAGCCCCATTCCGCCGCCAATTTGGTGGCGGCCGGCAGGCTCTGGAATTTCACCCCGCTCGCCAGGAGCCCCTTGAGCATTTGACGCGCGGCGTCGCGCTGACCATTGGCGTTCAGCGCGACCGCGAGATGATAGGTGATCTCTCCGTCGCCCGGCTTGGTCGTGTGCGCCTTGTTGAGCAGCGGCAAGGCGCCAGCGGCGTCCTTTTGCTGCAATTTCACCCAGCCCAAAGTGTCGATCACATCGGGCGAGTTGGGCGCGATCTTCTGCGCCAGGGTCAGCAGGGACATGGCGCGTTTGGGATTGCTGGCCTGCAGCTGCCATCCCAGATTGTTCAGCGCCACCACATTGTTGGGATCCTGCTTGAGGATAGCCTCGAACTGACCGACCGCCTGGACCGTATCTTGCCGCTCCATCATCAGGTTCGCCAGATCCAACCGCACGGCGGTATCCGCCGGGTTTTTGGCAAGCCAACCGGACAGCAGGCTTTCGGCGCGGGCGGGATTGCGGGCCTGCAACCGGCGGGTCAATTGCAGGAGGATGCCGGCATTGGGCCGCTGGGAGAAACTCTTGTCCAGAACCGCGATCGCTTCATCGGGACGCTTCACCCTGTCAAGCGAAGTCGCCAGCAGCATGTCGGCCGCCGATCCCGGATTGGCGGACTGGAAAGACCGCGCCGCTGCCAAGGCGGCATCGTTATTGCCCTGATTGAACTGGAAATTGATCTGGGCACCCCTTATTTCGACCGAAGTGGGAGCCAGTTTCGCCGCCGTTTCCAAGGCACGGTTTGCGCCGGCGCGGTCTCCTGAAATCGACAAGGCATTGCCGAGCAGAACTTGCGGACCCGGCGCCGTCGGCATCAGCGATACCAAGCGCCGATAGGTCGTCACCGCTTCCTTGTTTTGCTGCTGCGACAGTTGGATACGGCCCATGACCGCCAAGGCGTCGGTATTGTTGGGCTGCAGGCGAAGAACCTCGCCCACCGCGGCTTGCGCTTCGGAGAATTTCCGCTGGCCGTTCAAATAATTTATCAGCGTAAAGCGCGGCGTGAGATTGCCGGGCTGCGCCATGATCGCCTGGTTCAACATGGCCCGGACGGTGCGGTCATCGCCTTGGCGTTCCGCGATCCGGGAAATCTGCAAAAGTGCCGGCACATTCTTGCCGTCGATCGCCACGACGGAACGGAAATCGCGCAGCGCTTCGTCCGGGCGCTGCATGGATGCCAAGAAACCGGCGCGCGCGGATAGCGCCGCCGTGCTTTTGGGATCACCGGCGATGGCCTTGTTGAAAGCCGCTTCCGCTCCGGCATTGTCATGCTGGGAGAACAGGATGCCGCCGCGATAGATCAAGGAGGCGGTCTTCTGGGCGGGGTCCTTGCCGACCCGGTCCGCGACCGCCAGGGCTTCGCCGAAGCGCTTGCTTTGGACCAGGGCATTGATCAGCGGATCGGCTATAGACAGGTCGCCCGGGTTTTTGGCGGATATCTGCATCAGATCCTTGATGCCCTGATCGACACTGCCGGTACGGATTTCCAAAACACCGAGGTTGCGCTTGACGTCGGGCCTGTCCTTGGCGGTGGCATCCAGCCTCTTGAAGGCATTCAACGCGTCCTGTCCCCGTCCCAGCTTGAGATAGATGTTGGACAGCAATTCGATAACCAGCGGTTCGGACGAAGCCGCAATCGGCTCAATCGCCGCCAAAGCCGCCTGGGGATTGTTCTGCTGCATCCGCATGGCGCCCAGCCGCAGGCGCGGCGCCACCAGATTGGAATTCTTCATTATGACACGATTCAAGATCGAGGCGCCGGTTTCCGTATTGCCGGCTTTAACCGCGATATCCGAAATCATGATGGCGATGCGTGGCGAGGTATCGCGGAAGTCGCCCGACAGGTTCTGGGCGATGCTCCAGGCGTTTTTGTAGTCGCCCGCCCGCGCCAGAAGCAAGGATTTGTAATAAAGGGCCAGGGGAGCCTTGGGAAATTTGGCCAGCAGGGAGTCGACTTCCGGCTTGGCTTCGGCGTCCCGTTTGAGATCGATAAAGGCCTCGATGCGCACGAAGCGGGCTTGAAGGTCGCCCGGATACTTCGCCAGCAGCTGGTTGGCCAACTCAAGGGCTTCAGCGCTTCTGTTGACCGACAGCAGCATTCCCGTCTTGGAAAGCATCGGATCGGCACTGTCGGATTTCGCAATCGCCTCATCGACGAACTTCATCGCCGCGGCGGAATCGCCTTGCTGAAACGACAGGCGGGCGCGGGTCAGCAGGCCGCGCCAATCGCGCCGCAGCTGCAGCGAACGGTCGACCGCCGCCAAGGCTTCCGTATTCTTGTTCAAATTCTGGAAGGCCAGCGCACGGGCCTTGAGAATATCGGGGGCCACCACCCGGCCTCTGTCCATGCCGGGATCGGGAAACTGGTCCAGCAGGAGCTGATACTCGCTGCGCGACAGCATCACGTCGAACAAATGGGGCAATACCGCGGCTTCGGGCGCGCCGTCCTTGCGGGCCTGGCGAAGCTCGCGCTCGGCGCCGGCGGGATCGCCGATCCGCATCAGGACCACGCCGAGCTGGGTCCGCGCATTGCCGTCGCGCGGCGCGGCGCTGACCGCGTTCTTGAGCGTGATCAGGGCCGCCCGCATATTTCCGGATTTTACGGCCTTGTCCGCTTCGGCCAACAGCCTCTCGACGGCGGCACCCTTTTCAACAGCGGCAGCGGAGGGCACGTCGGCGAAAACCGGCGCGGCCAAGGCAGAGCCGGCCAGCATCGCGGCAGCCAGAAGCGCGATCCCGCGCGCAGGCTTGGACTTGTCGAATTGGGTCACGAATTCCCTCGCTGTCTTATTCGTTATGGCCGATTAGGCTGTAGAAATGTGGCCGGCTGACGCCCAAAAGCTTGGCGGCCTTGGAAATATTGCCGTCGGAAAGCGCCAGGGCCTCGGCGGCGAGGCGTTTTTCCACCTTCGCAACCTCCTTGCGCAGATTGAGGTCGCGGTCTCCGGCTTTTATATCGCCCAGATCCAGGTCTTGCGCGGTGATGCGCTTGCTTTCGGCCATGATCACGGCACGCTTCACCCGGTTTTCGAGCTCGCGGACATTGCCGGGCCAGGGATGAACCGACAGGGCCGCCAGCGCATCCTCGGTGAATCCGGAAATATGCTTGGAATAGGCCTTGTTGAAGCCGTTCAGGAAATATTGCGCCAGCAAGACCGCGTCGCCATCGCGTTCCCGCAAACTGGGCAAATCGATGCGCACGTCGTTGATGCGGTAGTACAAGTCTTCGCGGAACCGTCCCTCGGCGATCAACTTTTCCAGTTTTTGGTTGGTGGCGGTGACAAGCCGTACATTCACGGTAATCGATTCACGCCCGCCGACGCGCTCCAAGCGGCGTTCCTGCAGGAAGCGCAGCAGCTTGGCCTGCAGCGGAAGCGGCATGTCGCCGATTTCGTCCAGGAACAGCGTGCCGTTATCGGCCATCTCGAATTTGCCGTGGGTCCGCTTGACCGCGCCGGTGAAGGCGCCCTTCTCGTGCCCGAACAGTTCGCTTTCCAGCAGGTTTTCGGGAATCGAGGCGCAATTGATCGCGATGAAGGGTTGCGCGCTGCGCGGCGACAGACGGTGCAGCGCCTTGGCCATCACTTCCTTGCCGGTGCCGGTTTCCCCGATCAGCAGCACGCTGACGTCCATCGGCCCCACGCGATTGAGGACTTGCGCGATCTGGCCCATTTTCTCCGAGCCGAAAACCAGGCCGTCGGTGGCGCGGGCGGATTGTTCGCGCAACAGCTTGTTTTCCTCTTCAAGCTCTTGCATGCGAACTGCACGGTCCAGGATGATTTTCAAGACCTCGCTATCGAGCGGCTTGGCGACGAAATCGAAGGCGCCCTTGGCGATGGCGCGCACCGCATTGACGCGTTCCACATTGCCGCTGGCCACGATCACCTTGGTGCGCGGCGCGGCGTTCAATATCTCGTCCAGGGTCTTGAGGCCCTCGCTGGCGCCATTTTCGTCCGGGGGCAGGCCCAGGTCGAGCACCACGGCGCTATAGGCCTTGGCGCTGGAAATCTTGTCCAGCGCCTCGACTCGGCTGCCGGCCACATCGACGACATAAGGCGAAAGCGCCCAGCGCATCTGCTTCTGCAGGCCGACATCGTCTTCCACCAACAGGACGCGGCGTTCGTCTTGTTGGGCCGGGCTGGGGGTTTCAGAGACTGCTTTTTTCATGGCGGGACTATTTCAATACCAGCGGCAAGGAAAGGGTGACACAGGTGCCTTTACCCACGGTGCTTTCGACAATGACGTCGCCCCCCAGGTCGCGCATCAGCTCGCGGACCTGATAGCCGCCGATGCCGAAGCCTCCACGCTTGGTGGATTTGAGCGGCCTAAAGAGCTCTTCGTTCACGAACTGCTGCGTCATGCCCGACCCTTGATCCAGGACTGCGATCTGTAGTGTGTTTTTGCCAGCCGACGCGTCGATCTTGACGGCTGCCCCATCCGCGCTGGCTTCCAGCGCATTGGAAACAACATGTTCAAGCACGCGGTGCAAAATATCGAAATCCGTCCGCACAAGCGATGAATTTGAAAGATTTGTACCAAGAAGGACATTGTGCCCCAGGGAGCATTTCTCTTTCGTAAATTTTTCAAGAAAATCAATTAATTCAACGACTTGGTGATCGGTTCCGGCCTGGGGACGCTGCCCCCCCACCACGGTCAGGCTTTTGAGCATTCCCTCCAGCCGTTCCACCGAATTTCCCAAGGTGATCACCATATCGTCGCGGAACTCCTTTTCGTCGCCGAACTTGGTGATGTTCGACACCATCAGGCGAAGCTGGCCGATGGTGTTCTTGATATCGTGCACGACAAAAGCGAACCGCTTGTTGAAATCTTCCAGCTGACGGGCGTCGGCCAGGGATTGGGCGGTTTCTTCCTGCACCAGATAGGCGGCGAGCTGCATCGCCACCAGCCTGAGCAGGCTCTGGTCTTCCCAATCCAGGGTGCGCGGGGCGCGCGGCCGGTTGAGGATGGCGAAGCCCGCCACCGCCGAACGATAGCGCATCGGCACTACGATCCAGGCATGGTCGACGAACCGCCGCCAGGGGGCGAACAGCGCCTCGCGCTCTTCATCGTCAAAGCTGATGAAGGATTCATCTCCCGACCGCAGCGCCTCGATCCTTGGATCGTCCTCGGGCACCGGAGAAACGATCAGGGTATCGCCGCGCTTGGCGGCGGGCGTGAACTGCCGCCAGCTTTCCCGGTAGAGCCAGATCGCGCCCCCCGAAGTGTCCATCAGGTCGCAAAGCATGCGCAGCACCCGCTCGGGCGTGTCCTGTCCCGGATTGACCGTCAGTTCGCGAATGGCCTTTTCCCATTCCAGCCGGTAGTCGTATTTGAGGCTGAAGAAATTCTCGTTGATGAAGCGGCGGAAGCGGGAACGCACGCCCGAGGAAACCAGCGCGGCCAGAACCGCCGCGACGCCGCTGAAGGCCACCACCGCCGCCAGGGCGGTGCCGTTTGAGCCGCCATAGGTGCGCACATACCAGGCCGCCAGCGCGATGCCCTGCAGCATGTTGCCCACCGCGATCAAGGTGGTGGAATAGAAGGCGAAGCGGCGGGAGGAATGGACCCGCACCTTCAACTGGGGAAGGCGCGTCGAGCTGACCACATAAAACGGCAGGGCGATGATGTAGACCAGCGGCGTCGCCACCGCCAGGCTGAGGTCCGGCTCGTGCATCAGGAATTCCGGGATGCGGACAAGAAGCTGGAATGTCAGCACGCCGGAAAAGCCGATTGCCCAATGCTTCAGCGCCCAAAGCTCGCCCTTGGAGGCATTGCGCATCACATTTTCCACCACGACAAATCCCAGGATCGTCATCGCCAGGCGGATAAGCGTGGCGTCTATCCTGACGCCGGCGACAATCACACCCGCCATGGGGTCATGCAGTCCAAGCCCGATTTGCACCGCGGCCAGGAAAACCGCCACCGCGGTCAATATGCGGAAATAGCCGGTGTGATTGGCATTGCGCTGCATAAGCGCCAGGGCCAGGGCGAGCCATGAGGCGTCGCGGGCGGCAGCCATGACGCCTTCCAGCCAGATCGGCGCAAATCCCAGATACACCGCGACAAAGGATTGCGCCCAAGCCGCGGTAAACAGCATCACGATCAGGAACAAAGCGGCGTGCAGGGTGCGCGAGCTGCGCACCGCGACCAACGCGGCGAAAACCAGATAAGCCAGGAACGCGGCTTCGTGTCCCCAGACCAGTAAGGGCTCCGTCATGATGTCTTCATCTCGGTTTGTCCGCCGCCGGGTTTCGGGCGCAGGAGCTTCGCAATCCTGGAAGGCAGAATATCGACGGCAACCGCCAACAATCCCTTAAGCGTTCGGGGGTTGGCCGCCAAGATCCCTTCGCGGTCCTGGCAATGGCGCAGCCACAGCTTCTTATAGCCATCGTCTCCCCGGCCGAAATCCACGTTCCGCACCCCGTCCTGCTCGTGAATCAGGCGCAATATCCAATGGGTGAGCAAGGTGCCGGGCGATTGGCGGTCGAAGGCGGGATCGTGCGCCAGCTTGAAAATGGTGGCGTGCCCCTGCTCGACCAGCCATATCTGCGCCGCCGCCGGCTTGCCCTCGATCCAGGCGATGCCAAGCCGCGCTGTTCCGCGCCGGCCCAGTTTTTCCAGAAGGGCGCCGATGAAGCCGGGATGGGGCTCGGCGGGTTTCCAGCTGCTGGCATAGATCGTTTCGTAAATTTCCGCACCGCGGCGCCAATCGTCCGCCAGGCCGATCATTTCGAAATTCAGCTTTCCGTCACGCTCCAGCGGCGCGCCCTTGCGCTTGACCGTCGATTTCAGCCG